>JAITKY010000173.1 GCA_031278135.1 Prevotellaceae bacterium
TATTGTCATTTTTAGAAGATAAAAAAGGTCATCGTTTTATACTGGGCAATTGACTAACGAATCAATTGTGCAGTATCACAGAATTGTCCAAATCCTTGGGGGAAAATCGTAAAAATATAGAACATTATGCCAAGACCTTCCGCGACAAACAACTAAAAATAGTTCTATATCCTCTAAGTAATATCCGAAGTCAAAAGGCTATCGAAGAAGTCTGCAAAACGGTCAATGATACTAAAACGGTTTTCCCAGGTACTGATTTGGTACTGATTTGCAATATTACGACAATTTAATCTGCGACAGGTCAGGAGTTCTGAACTTACGTTGATATTGTTTTCGGCGTCCAGCAAGGCGAATATTTTCTTTTCTTCGCTGTGGTCGGGAGAAGTCGAATATCCGGGCGCCGGGCGGATGCGGACGACTATCGGGAACGTTTCGACAATGTCAATAGGTTGCGGACGACCATCGGGAACGTTTCGACAATGTCTAAACTGGAAGAAAAGTTTGGAAAGATAGTAAATAAAGCATACCAGAAAAAAAATACTTCTTATGTATAAGAGTGAAGATAATCCTATATTATTTGTTTTAAAGTGAATGATAAGAAATGACAAATTTGAATTTTAACAAAAACAGTATTTTACTGACAATATTTTTAATAGCTAATTGAACATCAATAATTAATATTTATTTTCACATTATTTTCTGCCTGTTCGATGCTGATTTTTTTTCGTGCGGCATAATCTTCGAGTTGATCGCGGGTGATTTTGTCCACACGGAAATATTTACTTTGAGGATGAGCGAACACAAATGCGCATACCGACGCAACAGGCTGAATCATGAAATTTTCCGTAAGACTTACGTTGATATTGTTTTCGGCGTCCAGCAAGGCGAATATTTTCTTTTTTTCGCTGTGGTCGGGAGAAGTCGAATATCCGGGTGCCGGACGTATCCCGGTGTAATTGCCGTTGAGTAAATCGACGATGTTCAGGTTTTCGTTTTTGTCATATCCCCAGTATTTTGTACGGATTTCCCTGTGAATATATTCTGCGAGCGCTTCGGCAAGACGGTCGGCGAGGGCTTTTGCCATTATTGCCGAATAGTCGTCGTTGGCGTCCAATTCCTGTAACAACGTTTCGAGTCCATGTCCGGCGGTAACGACGAAAGCGCCAAGCCAGTCGTTCAATCCCGAATCAACAGGAGCAACGAAATCGGACAAGCAAATGTTTGGAGCGCCTTTGTTATCAATCTGATTGCGCAGATTATGGAAAATGATTTCTCCTTCAGGCGCTTTATCCGGATATATTGAAACAACAATATCGTCGCCGGCGGCGTTTGCGGGATAAATTCCGAACACTGCAACCGGACGAACGCAGTTTTCCATCCTGTCGAGCATCGATTGAGCGTCGGACCAGAGTTTTTTCGCCTCGTTTCCGTAATCGGGATTATCAAATATTACAGGATAACGACCTTTCAATTGCCAAAGCATAAAGAAAAAGTCCCAATAGATATATTTTCTTAATTCCGAAACGCTTATCTCCAACATCCATGTCCCTGTCATTAGAGGCGCCACAGGAGGTTGAGCCTGCCAGTCTATCTTGAACGCGTTTGCACGTGCCTGTTCAATAGACAGATATTTAAGCGTTTGTCGTTGTGTAGTATATGTGTCGCTTAACTGCTGGTATTCGTTTTTTGTTTTTTCGACAAATTTGTCTTTGTCGCCGGACAGAAGCGCTCCGGCAACAGGAACGCTTCGCGACGCATCTTTAACCTGTATCACGGGACCACTGTATGCGGGAGATATTTTCATGGCAGTGTGCAGTTTAGATGTTGTTGCGCCGCCTACCAGCAACGGGATTTTCAGCCCATGCAACTCCATTTCTGCTGCGACGTGTATCATTTCTTCGAGCGAAGGAGTTATTAACCCGCTAAGTCCGACAATATCAACTTTTTCCTCGATGGCAGTCTCGACGATTTTCTTTGAAGGCGTCATCACTCCCAAATCAATGATTTCGTAATTGTTGCACGAAAGGACAACGGCGACAATATTTTTTCCGATGTCGTGAACATCGCCTTTGACCGTGGCAAGCAGAATTTTACCGGCGCTTTTACCTGCTTCGGACTTCTGCGCTTCGATGACCGGCTGAAGATGCGCAACAGCACGTTTCATGACACGCGCACTCTTAACCACTTGGGGTAAAAACATTTTACCGGCGCCAAACAAATCGCCGACCTTGTTCATCCCGTTCATCAGCGGACCTTCGATAATGTCGATTGCCCGTTTGTATTTCTGCAATGCTTCGTCCATATCTTCAACAACGAAAGCGTCGAGTCCTTTTATTAGCGAGGTCGCAATTCGTTCTTCGAGCGACAGTTCGTTCCTGTTGTCCGACGACTTCGATTGTTGTCCCGTGTAGGAATCCTTAAGTTTTCCGGCGACTTCGATCAAACGTTCGGTAGCATCTTTCCGACGGTTGAGAACCACATCTTCAACGAGTTCGAGCAAATCTTTCGGTATTTCGTCGTACACCTGCAACATTCCAGCGTTCACAATGCCCATATCCATTCCCGCCCCGACGGCGTGATACAAAAATACGGAATGTATGGCCTCGCGAACAACATTATTCCCTCGAAACGAAAACGATAGATTGCTGACTCCCCCGCTGATTTTGGCGTAAGGAAGATTTGCTTTTATCCATTTGACCGTGTTGATAAAGTCCACAGCGTAATTGTCGTGTTCTTCGATTCCCGTTGCAATACTCAGTATATTAGGGTCGAAGATTATATCTTGAGGAGGGAAATCGAGTTCGTTTACCAAAATATCGTAGGCCCGTTTGCATATTTCCGTTTTTCGGGAAAACGAATCGGCTTGACCGCGTTCGTCGAACGCCATAACGACTGCCGCTGCGCCGTATTCCCTGATTTTCGCCGCATGGTGTTTGAACACCGCCTCGCCTTCCTTCAAACTAATTGAATTAACTATCGACTTGCCCTGTACGCATTTAAGTCCCGTTTCGATGACTTCCCATTTCGACGAATCTATCATTACAGGAAGTTTAATGACGTCGGGTTCGGTGGCTATAGTATTGAGAAAATGCGACATACACTTTTCGGCGTCGAGCATGGCGTCGTCCATATTCACGTCTATGACCAAAGCGCCATTTTCGACTTGTTCTCGGACTATTTCGATGGCTTCGTCGTATTTTTCTTCGCGTATCAGCCGTGCAAACTTTCTTGAACCGGCAACGTTAGCCCTCTCGCCGATATTGACAAAATTGATTGCGGGAGTAATAACAAGTTCATCCAGACCGCTTAGATGCAAATAACTTTTTTCTTTGTCCGATAATTCAACGGGTTTTCGCACAGTTTGCGATTTTGCAACGACATTTACGATAGCCCTGATATGGTCGGGCGTTGTGCCACAGCATCCTCCGACGATATTCACCCATCTGTTTTCGACAAATTCGCCTATCCGTTCAGCCATTGATTCCGGCGTCTGCTCATACTGTCCAAACTGATTCGGCAATCCTGCATTCGGGTGCACGCTAACGTAACATGTTGCTATCGAAGACAGTTGTTCGACGTAAGGCTTCATCTGTTCGGCTCCCAACGCACAGTTTATACCTGTACTTAATATGTCGAAATGTGCGATTGAACAAAAGAACGATTCGACAGTCTGTCCCGACAAAGTCCGTCCGCTACGGTCGGTGATTGTCGCAGAGACCATTACCGGTATTTTTCGTCCGCGCTCGCGTTGAAGTTCCGACACGGCGTACAGTGCGGCTTTGACATTCAATGTGTCAAACGCCGTTTCGATAAGTAACACATCGGCCCCACCGTCCCACAAACCCCGCATCTGTTCCGAATATGCTTCAACCAGCATGTCGAACGTTACGGCTCTGAACGCAGGATTGTTGATGTCCGGCGACAGCGAGGCTGTCCTGTTTGTCGGACCGATAGAGCCGGCAACGAAACGCGGCTTTTCGGGATTCCGGTTCGTGTACGTATCGGCGGTTTCCCTTGCTATACGGGCTGCCTCGAAATTTATCCGGTACACAAAATCTTCAAGCGCATAATCTGCTTGCGAGATCCTGTTCGCGCTGAAACTGTTGGTCTCCACAATGTCGGCGCCAACATCGAAATAGGCTTCGTGAATACTCTTAACTATATCGGGCCGTGTCAGCGATAAAACATCGTAGTTTCCTTTCAGCGGAATGCTGTGACCGGCAAAAATATCCCCACAAAAATCTTCTTCTACAAGACTGTGCCGTTGCATCATAGTCCCCGTCGCGCCGTCAAGCACCAAAATACGTTTCTTAAGTTCGTTCCTTATATTTAATGTCATTTTTCTTACTAAAAATAAAATGCAAAGGTAAGAAATTTATTTATGACAGATTTTTACTTTCATTCCAAGGTTGAAATTTAGTGTCATGTCAACGCTGGTCATCATTGCGAATACCTGTTCCGTACCGCAACCCAAAGCGAAATAACGCTTGTTAGTTAGGGGTTATTGATCAGAATTTACAGAATTAATAGAAATAACAGAATTCTGTACAATTCTGCAAATTCTGATAAGAATTAGACGATTTTCCTTCGGGCGTATCTAAAGTCGTAAATCACTCATAATTCTATTTTCCGACATTCGTATCCTTCGTTCCGGATGGTTTCGAGCACTCTTGGGAGGGCGTATTTGAGGTTACGCTGCGCTTTCAGCGAATCGTGGAACACGATGATAGAGCCGGGGCGCAGATGTTTGACGACATTTCGAACACAACCCCGACGTGATACTGTCCGGCTGTAGTCGCGGCTAAGGATATCCCACATTATCAGTTTATATCGTTCGTTGAGCACTCTTGCCTGATTTGGCGTTAAACGTCCGTATGGAGGTCGGATAAGGTTGCTGTCGATAAATTCCGAAGCGAGGTCAAAATCCTGAATATACGACGATACGCTGTTGCCCCAGCCTTTGATATGGCTGTATGAATGATTTCCAACCGCATGACCGTGCGCGAGAATCATACTGTATTCGTTGGGATGCTGTTCGACATTTTTACCCAGACAAAAAAACGTTGCTTTGACATTATATTCGTCGAGTTTGTCCAATACCCAGGGCGTCAATCCGACAGTTGGTCCGTCGTCGAAAGTGAGGAACACTGTTTTGTCCTCCTCTTCGGGGAAACTCCATATCAGCATGGGAAACATTTTGCGAATAAACTCCGGAGCGCTGAAATACATATCGATACAAAATGATTTTATTTAATTTAGCCAATCTTTGACGAACGCATGTCATTCAACAAATCCTCAGCCTGTTTGAGCAAATCGGGTTGATTATGTCGTTTTAATATCTCTACCAGACTGGCAATGCCTTGATAAACACGCGTCAACTCGTAATCGACGGAAGTTTTCGCTGTCAGTCCGTAATAATACCGGTATTCTTTTCCGTACTCGTTAACAAGACGTTGCGCCAGAGAAACGCCGTATTCGTTCAGTCCGGCAACGAAATAATATTCGACCACAGGATTTACGACGCCCCAGTAAGGTGTGTGATGAATGTTTACAATATCCATTTCGGGTATTGCTTCATGATATTTCTTCATCAGTTGTTTAAGTCGGACTGTGTCGTTTTCGTTTTTCAGGACTTCGGCAAGCCTGAAAAACGTTGTCCTGTAATAACCGACTATACGTCTTGCCGTTTCGTCCATATATACATTTGGGTCGTTAATCCCTCGATAACGGAACTTGTTCATCAGCAAATCGAAAGTACGGTCAATATTGACAGGCATTCCGGCAGTATTTTCGGGGACTAATTTCCTTGCCATCCCTTCCTGACGCAGGTTTCCATCGACACCCATGATAAAATCCGCTTCGCTACCGCTCGAACCGTAATATATTGGTCGTTTCAGGAAATTGTTAGCGGCGATATCCAGTGCTGCAAGCCCGTTTTTTCCTATCGAATTGCCCGAGATTTTGAAATGCAGATAAGGAACAATCGCCGAAGTGTCCAGAGCAAGTCCCTGTTCGATGACTTGCGCCTTATTAATCGGCAAAATCAGGTTTTTCGAAGGAAAAGCATGCAACTCGATACCCGACGAACCTCTAAGTTTCCGTGCATCATCGTTGAATGCAAACTGGAGAGCCTGATTGATAGACATATTTGGACGCAACTCTTCGACAGGCATATAGGCACGTGTTTCGCCGATTATTTTAGCCGGAGTGGCGGTTGTGACAAGTGGCGACGCTTCGTGCGAACGTCTCATCATTTGCATGTAGTACCAGTCCGAAGATAAATACATTGAGTTTTCGACTTTGATGTCTCCCCGTTCGCCTTCGACTTCCTGATTGTACCATAGCGGGAAAGTGTCGTTATCGCCGAAAGTGTAAAGGACAGCGTTTTTGTCGCACGAATTAAGATAGTTATATCCGAAATCGGTAGCGATATAGCGTCCCGACCGGTCGTGGTCGTCCCAGTTTTGTTGCGCCATGATTATCGGAACAGGCAGTCCGAGAATCAGGGCTACAGGAGCGGCAATATTTTCTTTCAACGTTTTACAGAAAATCCTGTACAGGAATGCCACTCCCATGCCAATCCATATCGCAAAGGCGTAGAACGAAGCGGCATAAGCATAATCCCGTTCACGGGGCTCGTTTGGTGTCTGGTTGAGATAGACGATGACGGCTATCCCTGTGAAAAAGAACAGTAAAGCGACTAATGTAAATCCTTTTTTGTCTTTCAGGAACTGGAACAGCAACCCCAAAATCCCCAACAGCAAAGGTAGAAAATAATATTTGTTAGTTCCCTTGTTTTCGGCGAGATACACGGGCATATCGTCCATTTTACCCAAACGGCTTTCGTCGATTGATTTTATTCCCGAAATCCAGTTTCCTTTTGTCGGATCGCCTATCGACGCCTGCATATCGTTCTGTTTTCCTGCAAAGTTCCACATAAAATACCGCCAATACATGAACCCCATCTGATAATCGATAAAGAAACATATATTATTTATAAAGGTAGGATTTTTGCCTGTTACATATATTTTATATACATCGATATGGTCGCTCCGGGATGAACTCCACATACGGGGGAAAAGTGTAGTATTCTTATATTTAACTTTTTGAGAGATGTCTTTTTTAACGTATTTGTTGCCGAGCCGTATGTATTTTTCTTCCTGCGAAATATCGTAATCCTTTGTATTGAAGTATGGACCGGTAAATAAAGGACGCGAACCGTACTGGTCGCGGTTAAGATATTTAATCAACGAAAAGATATTGTCGGGTTTATTCTGATCCATAGGCAGATTGGCCGACGAACGAATGATTATCATGGCATAACTGCTATAGCCAATCAAACATAACGACAGACATAACATAACAGTATTCAATATAATGTTCTTTTGCCGGTAAGTATTGCGGACGGCATACGCAAGAGCCGTAATCAACAGTACGACAAAGAAAAGTAATCCCGAATTTATCGGAAGCCCAAAACTGTTGACAAACAACAATTCGAACCACGAAGCAATTTTCGGCGTTATGGGAATAACGCCCCAAACCAACACGGCAAGCAAAACAACGGAAATGATAGTCGTACAGATGATTCCTTTCCGGGTAACATTGTATTTCTTGAAATAATATACAAACACAATCGCCGGAACAACCAGCAAATTAAGCAAATGGACGCCTATCGACAAGCCAAGAATATAAGATATCAACACTAACCACCGATTGGCGTACTGCGAATCAGCCTGTTCTTCCCATTTCAGTATTGCCCAGAAAACTACCGCTGTCATCAACGACGAGGCTGCATAAACTTCGCCTTCGACCGCCGAAAACCAGAATGTGTCGGAAAATGTATAAACCAACGCTCCAACAATTCCGCAACCGGTTATCATAACGATTTCGGACGCCGACAGTTCCGATATATTTTTGTTTACAAACCGACGTACCAGATGTGTTATACTCCAAAATAGAAACAAGATAGTGAAAGCGCTGCATAATGCCGAAAATACATTAACCATAAACGCTACATTTTCGGGCGCCGAAAATAGTGTGAACAAATGTCCAACCATCATAAACAACGGCGCTCCGGGAGGATGTCCTACTTCGAGTTTATATGCCGACAGTATAAATTCACTGCAATCCCACAGGCTCGCTGTCGGTTCTACCGTTGAAATATAAGTAAATGCAGCGATCACAAACACTAACCACCCCGTAATATTATTCAAACTTTTGTATTTCATACTATTCTAATATATTATTCAACAAATATATACATATCAAATTATGCATGTTTTCAATTATTTTTAAAGATGCAAAATTAAAGAAAAAATCGTAACCTACAACCATAAACGGATGTACGACGATGTATGACGATGTACGACAAAATTCCTTTGTTTCCGGACTTCTTGAAAATCTGTAACTATTCAATGACTTTCGGAATAAGTCAAAGAATCTCAAAAACGCTCCAGATGTCGGTATTTGGCAGTGGGGCGGTGATGTTTATTGTTTCTTTTTTCACTGGATGGACAAACGAAATAGAATAGGCTATAAGCGAAATACTTGCATCCTTGTTTGCGCGGTCGAATCCATATTTCAGGTCGCCTTTGACGGGTGAGCCTATTGCCGCGAGTTGACATCTTATTTGATGATGTCGTCCTGTGAAAAGACGGATTTTCAACAAGATATAATTGTCGCTTTTGCCTGCGACAGTATATTCCAGACGGGCTTCTTTTGTATTTTTTTTGGGAAAATGATATGCGTAAGACTTGTTTCGTTCTTCGTTTCGATAGAGATAGTGAGTGATGATATCCTGTTCTTTTGGCGGGGCGTTTTTGACGATTGCAAGATACGTTTTTTTGACTTCTCCGGAGCGGAACAGTTCATTCATACGCACTAATGATTTACTTGTTTTGGCAAAAATTATCACGCCTCCGACAGGACGATCCAAGCGATGAACAACTCCTAAAAAGACATCGCCGGGTTTATTATCTCTTTCTTTTATAAACTTTTTCAGAAGTTCAACCAAAGGTTCATCTCCCGTTTTATCGCTCTGCACAATCTGCGACGATTTTTTATTTATCGCAATAATATGATTGTCCTCATACAATATTTCCGGAACGAAAATGTTTTGTTCTGCCATTTTTTACCGTTTTTTAACTGTGTAATAAACTTCTGTTTACGGTTTATTGTTCAAATTACAAACAGCAATCATGTAATCTTACAGTTTTGCGAGTACTGTTTTCGTACCTTTCACGCAATCGCCTTCTTTGACACAGATTTCGGTTCCTAACGGAAGAAACAAATCCATTCTTGAGCCGAATTTGATGAAACCCAATTCCTGATTTTGCACAACAAGTTCGCCCTCTTTGACATAAGAGACTATTCTGCGTGCGACATAACCGGCTATCTGACGAAAGAGTATCTCTGTAGTTCCCTTGTTATCAACATCTACCACAAATGTAGTGCGTTCGTTTTTTTCCGACGATTTCGGATGCCAGGCAACGAGATAGTTACCATGATGATGCCTGAAATATTTCACTTTTCCGTTTACCGGAAGCCAATTTATATGTACGTTATTAATCGACATAAATACAGATACCTGCAATCGACGGTCTTTAAAATATTCCGTTTCTTCAACTTCCTTAATAATAATAATTTTACCGTCGCAGGGAGAAAGGACAGCGCCTTTGACCGGCAAAAACGAACGGTTTGGTATCCGGAAAAAACGAAACATAAAAGCAAAAAGTACAAAAAAAACCGCCATGCCCACCCACAGCCAAATAAAGCCATAATACCATGCAGATGCCAGAAATATACTGAAAATGACTCCCGTAACGTTCACAAATTTTTTCCCTTCTTTATGTAATCTCATGTTCTGTCGTAAAAAATTCTAAATTCAATAACTTGATAAAATATTAATATTCAATAAATAAATATATGCCAAAGCGCAGGGAAAAGCAAATAAAGCGCTGTCGAAGCGGTCGAGAATCCCGCCATGTCCCGGCATTATTTTTCCGCTGTCTTTCACTCCTGCTGCACGTTTCAACATCGATTCGGCAAGGTCGCCAAAAGTGCCAGAGAAAGAGACAATTATCGCCAAAATGAACCAGTGAATCCTGTCGAACGCATATCGTTCGCCCCATACTGACAGCAACACGAAAGCCGCTAACAGCGAAGTAATTATCCCTCCAAAAAATCCTTCCCACGACTTTTTGGGCGAAATTCGTTCGAACAGTTTATGTTTGCCTTTGCGTCCAAACATCATCCCGAAGCAATATGCGCCTACATCGTTGCTCCACAGGAAGATAAACAAAGCAAGCAAAATCCGGTAATCGTAATTTCCCTCGTACAGAGTCAATTCCGTTGTCAGCGAAAGAGGCAAAGCGACATACATCACACCCGTCAATACGCCGGAAATATTCGAAAATGGAGATTGAGACTGTGCATAAAGTTCAGCGACAAACACTCCCGCTACAGGAACAACCAAAATCCAAAAATAATTCCCCGAAACCAATCCGAACCCTTTGAGATAAAAGAGCGTAAATAACACTATTGCAATCGTATAGCCCAATATTTTCCGCAAAGAGAACAACTTGGGCAAAAGCATACCGTAAAACTCGTGAAGTCCAATAGCGATAATTACCAGCAGTATAAACCCGTATCCGAAGGGATGAAACATTATTCCCGCCAACAATATGCACAAGAATACTGCTCCGCTGACTGTACGTGTTATTATATTGCTCACATCCATTTTATTTCGCAGATTCCCGGAATTTATGATACTCGACAGAATCAGCCTCTTTATTTTTTTGAGACGGCTCCATCAAGCCAAGTTCCTCCAATCTGTTATTTTTTCTTTTTCCAAAAATCTTTTCCAGATCCTCACTGAAAATCACCTCTTTCTCCAGAAGCAATTCCGCCAAAGTAGCAAGACCATCCCTATGTTCAATCAACACTTCTCTTGCCATGCCGTAAGCGACATCAATAAACTTTTTTGCCTCTTCGTCAAGAAGTTCCGATGTTTTTTCGCTGTAAGGTTTCGACAAAGAGTACTCCGATTGTCCCGACGAATCGTAATAACTCAGATTACCAACTTTTTCGCTCATTCCGAAATATGCGACCATGGCGTATGCCTGCCGTGTAACTTTCTCTAAATCACTTAATGCTCCTGTCGATATTTTGCCGAAAGTGAGTTCTTCCGAAACCCGTCCGCCCAGAGTAGCCGCCATTTCGTCCATCATCTGCTCGGTTGTTGTAATTTGCCTTTCGTCAGGGAGATACCATGCTGCTCCCAACGAACGTCCACGCGGGATTATGGTAACTTTGAGAAGAGGATTCGCATGTTCGAGAATCCAACTGACGGTTGCATGTCCCGCCTCGTGAAAAGCGATTGTTCGTTTTTCTTCTTTGCTGATTAACTTGTTTTTCTTTTCGAGCCCTGCGATTATCCTGTCGATTGCATCAAGAAAATCCTGTTTATCAACTGTTAATTTGTCTTTTCTTGCGGCAATTAAGGCTGCTTCGTTACAAACATTTGCGATATCTGCGCCCGAAAATCCCGGTGTCTGTCGCGCCAGAAAATCGATATTGAAATTGGGATCAAGTTTCAACTCACGTAAATGCACTTTGAATATATCCAAACGCTCCTTGTATTCAGGGAGATCGACGTAAATTTGCCGGTCGAAACGTCCGGCGCGCATCAATGCTTTATCCAGAATGTCCGCTCTGTTTGTGGCGGCAAGGATGATTACTCCGCTGTTTGTTCCGAATCCATCCATTTCGGTTAATAATTGGTTCAAAGTATTTTCTCTTTCGTCGTTACTCGAAAATCCCGCATTTTTGCCGCGTGCGCGTCCTACTGCGTCGATTTCGTCAATAAACACTATACATGGCGCTTTTTCTTTTGCCTGCCGGAACAAATCGCGAACACGCGACGCCCCGACGCCTACAAACATTTCGACAAAATCGGAACCCGACATCGAAAAGAAAGGAACATTTGCTTCGCCTGCTACGGCTTTAGCCAACAAGGTCTTACCCGTTCCCGGAGGGCCGACAAGCAATACGCCTTTCGGGATTTTTCCTCCCAAATCGGTGTATTTTCTCGGATTCTTGAGGAAATCGACTATCTCCATGATTTCCACTTTTGCTTCTTCTAATCCGGCTACATCGTTGAATGTGATTTTAGTAGCATCGGTAGAATCTTTATCAAAGAGTTGCGCTTTCGATTTGCCGACATTGAATATGCCGCCGCCTCCGCCGTTACGCGATATTCCTCGAAACATTATAAACCAGAATAAAAGCAAGATAATCGGAAACATGAGAAATTCCAAAACGCGCCCGAAATAGTTGCGTTCTTCTTTATACGAAAGTGGAATCCTCTGTTTCTCTTCGATATTTTGCTGTGCTTCGGCAACGCTGGTCTCGCCATTCCATTCCGGCGGCGCTTGAAAGTAGAAATGCGCACCTTTGGTATTTGATCGAATGTTTATCTGATCGGAATACTCGTGCATCTTGTGCTCTTTCAATCTTATTTCGACTCTTACGAATTTGCCGTTGTTGAGTATGCCCGTTATTTCGGACACATCGCCATTGGGTAACATTCTCGTACGCACAATATTCCATTGTGTTTCGACAGGTCCGTCGTCGCCGGTGAACATGTAGATAGATACTATTATCAGCCCTAAAAAGGCGTAGAACCAATAAGGATTAAATTTTTTCGGACCTCCTTTGTTTATTCTTGGGTTCTGATTTTCCATACTATGAAATTATGCAATTTTATCTTCTGAAATTTTAACTGTTTCGGCATCAGCCCACAAATCTTCCAACGCATAGTATTTTCTGCAATTTGTCTGAAAAACATGCACTACTACCGAACCATAATCTAATATTATCCACAAGGCATTTTCGTCGCCTTGCCGTCTCCACACTTTTATATTAAGTTTTTTCAAAACTTCTTCTTCAACATTATCGGCAATTGCCTTAACTTGAACAGTGGAATCGGCGCTCGTCACAATAAATGAACTGCAAACAGATTTGCTAAGCTTGTTTAAATTGAGGTGAACTATATTTTCCGACTTCTTATCTTTCATCGCAAATACAACAGCATCAATTAATTCTACTTCTTCTGCTTCGTTTTGTCTAATCTTTTTTTCTATACTTTTATCCATTAACTTAATGTAAATAATCCCTTACTTTTTGACACGCAAAGATAAAAATAATTCAATAATAATAACAATTTTTTTTGTAAAAAACTTATAATCAAGCAAACACAAATGACTGTTTTATTTATAACAGGCAGGCTAACGATGCTGATTATAAAGATTGACTTCCAAAATATTCAACATTACTTCGCATGCTTTTGCCATCGATTCGACGGGGATAAATTCGTATTTTCCATGAAAATTATGACCGCCGGTGAAGATATTCGGACAAGGCAGTCCCATGTACGAAAGGTGTGCGCCGTCGGTACCGCCTCTGATCGGTTTGATTAGCGGTGTGACGCCGGCTTTTTCCATTGCCTGACGGGCAATTTCGATGATATGTAGATGCGGCTCAATCATTTCGCGCATATTGTAATACTGGTCGCCGACACCGAGTTTCAAAACATCGCCGCCATACTTTTCGGCAAGCAATTCGCAACAACTTCTCAGATATGCCTTTTTCTGTTTGAATTTATCACGGTCGTGGTCGCGTATAATATAGTATAATTCTGCATCTTCGACCGTTCCATTGAAACTTGCCAGATGATAAAAACCCTCGTAACCGGAAGTATATTCCGGTCGTTGTTCGGGCGGGAGCATAGCGTTCAGTTCCATAGCGATGGTGATGGCGTTCAGCATTTTGTCTTTGGCAAAACCCGGATGAATATTTCGACCGTGTACTTCGATTTTCGCCGAGGCAGCGTTAAAGTTTTCGTATTCAAGTTCGCCGATTTCTCCACCATCGACAGTATAGGCAAAATCGGCACCGAATTTTTCCACGTCGAATTTGTCTACTCCGTGACCGATTTCTTCGTCGTAAGTAAAGCCGATTTTCAGCGTTCCGTGTTTGAAATCGGGATGAGACTGAAGATATTGCACTACCCACATTATTTCGGCGACGCCAGCTTTATCGTCGGCGCCGAGAAGCGTTGTGCCGTCGGTGGTGATGAGTGTTTGACCTTTGCAGGCTTTCATTTCGGGAAAATCGGCAACACGGAGATGTACATTTTTTTCCCTGTTGAGGATGATATCGCCTCCGTCGTAATTGCTTACAATCTGCGGGTTAACATTCGCTCCCGACATGTCGGGCGACGTATCCACATGCGACAGAAAACCAACCACCGGAATTTCGCAGTCGATATTCGACGGGACGGTAGCCATGACATAGCCATATTCGTCGATGACGGCGTCAGCAACGCCAAGCGCTTTCAATTCATCGACAAGCAAATTTAACAAAACTAACTGTTTCGCAGTGCTTGGATGCGCCGTGCTTTCGCCATCCGACTGAGTATCGTACGAAATGTAACGAAGAAATTTATCTGTAACCGTTTCCATATTCATTGTTTCTTTTAATGCAATAACTTTTGTTTCAATCTGTTTCGACATCGTCGCTGTCTTATTATCCTTATCCATATATTCAAAAATTAATGCGTAAAGATACACATAATTTTTTAGGAACAATACAAAAAAATCCGAACTTCGATTTTGACATCACAGTTCGGACAATCATCAGGTTTGTGTACTACCCTTATTAATAATATTCTATAGATACGGGAAAAGTGTTTACTTCATAATTATCTGTTTCA
>JAITKY010000206.1 GCA_031278135.1 Prevotellaceae bacterium
AAACATCCATAAAAGAATTACAGGACTGTATAAATCCTGTAATCTTTGTTTAATCCTAAAAAGTAATACTATGATTTTCTTTTTTTTGTGGTGCCACCAGGAATCGAACCGGGGACACAAGGATTTTCAGTCCTTTGCTCTACCAACTGAGCTATGGCACCTTCAGAAATCGGGCGCAAAGGTAAATATAATTTTCTTCCTGTGCAAATATTTTTTATCGGATTCCACATTTTTTCATAATTTTGTGACTGTAAATTATTGCTGCGGTATGGATATTTTGAGATATAATGTTTATAAAATCAACATGTTATTGTTGATGATAATCGTTCCGGTATTACTTGCGGGACAATCGGAAGCTGTCGATTCTGCATCAAATAATTTTGTTACGAACGACACTGTTATCGCCGAAAATATTCTTAAAACGCCGGAATTGCAGGTCGAAAAATTGCCGGCGACTCCAATGATTCCCATGCCTGTTCCCGAAATGAGTGAACTGAGGTATCCCAATCTTCTGATGCTTCCGAAATATCCGGGATACGAAAGCGTCAGGAGTACATTAAAATATACAGAGTCTAAATATGATGCAAAGATGTTGAATCTGAATTTTCCGGCTTGGACAGATTTTCATTCGCCGCCATATATTAATACATTTAATCTGAATTTGAATTTTTCGCCGTCGAAAAGTCTCCTCGATCTGATCAATGAGAATCCACTGAGAGTATTGTTGATGCTTGTGGGGATGATGAACAATAATGTCGTGGGCGAAGACAAAATGAACCAAATCAGGTTGAATGATATGGTTCAATCGCGTTCGAGGATTCCCGAGACGGCAATTTCGGGCAACGGAGCCGTTTATTATGAAATTGATATAAAACGAAAAAAATATTAAATAACATTATGTTTTCAGGTATAGTAGAAGAAGCGGGTATTGTTACCAAAATCGAAAAAGAACAGGATAATATGCATATCACAATCCATTGTTCGTTTGCCAGTGAGTTGAAAATCGACCAGAGCGTTGCACATAACGGCGTCTGTCTCACTGTTGTTAAGAAAAGTGATGGTGAATATACCGTTACGGCAATCAGGGAAACGCTGGAAAAATCGAATCTCGGAACTCTCGAACCCGGCGATTGGGTGAATCTCGAACGAAGTATGAAGATCAACAGCCTGCTCGACGGTCATTTAGTGCAGGGACACGTCGATCAAACCGCCATCTGTACGGAGATTAAAGAAGCCGGCGGAAGTTGGTATTACACATTCGAATACCTTCCGGTAACGAGAAATATCACCGTCGAAAAAGGGTCAATAGCAGTAAACGGTGTGAGTTTGACGGTTGTCAATTCCAAAGACTGTAATTTTCAAACCGCAATCATTCCATACACATACGAGCATACGAATTTCTGCAAACTGCAAAAAGGGAGCATCGTAAATCTGGAATTTGACATAATCGGCAAATATATAATACGATATTCCGAAATATATTTAGATTCCAATCATCGCTAATAACAATCGGCGTCGGCGTCGTGCTAATAATTTGTGTCAATCCAGATAGTGACCGGTCCGTCGTTAATCAGCGACACCTGCATATCAGCGCCAAATTTGCCTGTTTGGATTTTGAACCCGGAATATTGCTGAAGTTTCGCAACAAACTGTTCGTAAAGCGGTTTTGCTATTGCGGGATTTGCAGCTTTGATATACGAAGGACGATTTCCCTTTTTTGTCTGCGCATGTAAAGTGAACTGACTGATTACAAGGAATTGACCTTTGACGTCGGATATCGAGAGATTCATCACACCGTTTTCGTCGTCGAAAATCCGGAGTTTGGAGACTTTTGCTGCGATAGCGTCCAAATCGCTTGTCGTGTCGCTCTCTTCGAAACTCACAAAAAGCAATAATCCAACGGGTATTTGCCCGATTATACTGCCTTCGACGGCGACGGACGCTTCTTTAACTCTCTGAATCAATATTCGCATCGGCTAAATTATTGAATAAATAATCGCTGTTATCCCGACTGCGGCGCAATATATTGCAAACCAGTATAGTTTCACCTGACTCACTAACTTAATCATGAGTTTGCAGGCAAGCAATCCCGAAACGTATGCCCCAATAAATCCGGTTATCAGCGGCAATGCCGTAATTCTCGACTTTGCCGGAGAAAAATCGCCGCCAATCAAGTCCAAAAACGCCTCGCCCAGAATGGGAACAAGCACCATCAGAAACGAAAACCGTGCAATTTCGTTGCGGTTGTTTCCCAGCAACAGCCCTGTTGAGATTGTTGCTCCGGAGCGTGAAAGTCCCGGAAGAACGGCGCATGCCTGCGCAAGACCGATTACAAAAGCGTTGCTGTACGAAACCGGTTTTTCGCCTTTCCGTGCGAAATGCGAAAACAGCAATAACACAGCGGTTAACAAAAGCATGGAACCCACAAGCGCTGGACCTTTGCCAAAAAGAGTCTCGACTTCGCTCCTGAAAAACAGCCCGATAACCATGACAGGTATCATCGATACGACTATTTTCAGGACATATTCCGTTTCACGATTATATTCGAACTTGAACAGCCCCGCCAGCAGTTTGGCGATATCGTTCCGGAACACCGTTACCGTACTGAGCACAGTAGCAGCGTGTACCAGGACTTCGAAAGTTGTTCCGCCGTTATTGTCGATTCCCAAAATTTCTTTCGACAGCAATAAATGTCCGCTGCTGCTCACCGGCAAAAACTCGGTAAGTCCCTGTACTATACCCAATATAAATGCTTCCCATGTTTCCATGATTCAAAAAAGAATTTCATCAAATTAAACGTCAATAAATTATTTTTCCGGTTCGCCGGATTTGGGTTTTCTCATTATTGCGTACACCTCGAACACAAAACCGAGAACCACAAGTATCGACGACAATGAAATCCGCCTGAAACTGAAAAGTTCCTTTTCGTTAAACACATTGGGATCGTCGGAACCGCCTCCGACCATCAATATAAATCCCAGAATGATGATACCCAACCCAATCAGTATGAGGTTGTAGTTTTCTTTAGGGATAGCAAAACCCACTTTTTGAGAGGGTTCGTCCTTATTGGACTTTACTGTTGTTCTGTTCTTATTTGCCATATTTTTATAATTAAATTATCAATTATCCTTCCCATAAATCGTCGGCTCCGATTTTTGTATATTTTGTTACTATTATATATGTCGAAATGAAATTTATCAAAGCACCTAAAATCAGCATCATAGCAAATAATACGCCGAACATTCTTGCATCCGTAAGTTCCAGAATATTCGAGAAATCGTTTCTCAGAATTATCACCAGCCCCAGCAAAAGGATGATAGCGATAAATCCCGAAATCAGCCCTTGCCAGACACTTGCGGCAAGAAAAGGCGTACGGATAAATGTGGTATTGGCTCCTACAAGTTTCATCGTATTGATCAAAAACCGTTTTGAGTAAATCGCCAGACGAATAGTGTTATTTATCAGAAACACAGAAATAAACAACAACAACGAGACAAAAATTAGTATAATGATACTGACATTTTTTGTGTTTTCGGCAACCTGTTCGAAAAGCGACTTGTTGTACAGAACGTCTTTAACACCTTGAATATTCTGGAGTTCGCGCATTGCCGCATCAATTCCCTCTGTCGAAAAATAATCGCTTTTCAGACTGATGTCAATCCTCGACGGCAACGGATTTTCGCCAAGCAACTTGATGAAATCGTCGCCAAGTTCACCGCTCATTTCTTTAACTCCCTCGTCCTTAGACTTATATTGCGCCTTATCGACAAACTCT
This sequence comes from Prevotellaceae bacterium, assembly GCA_031278135.1. Classification (GTDB taxonomy): domain Bacteria; phylum Bacteroidota; class Bacteroidia; order Bacteroidales; family UBA932; genus JAIRLF01. The sequence goes on from JAITKY010000206.1 coordinate 3,776, forward strand.
TTAAGTTCGATTATAGCCAAAACACGCATCGCACTGCGGGTGCTGATGGTGTCTTCGAGATTTATCGAAACGGTTATCTGGTTACGTATGGTTTCCGGTAAACGGTTGAGATTGAACATCAAAATCCCGACAACACCAAGCAAAAACAAAACTAACGCCGTGCTTATAAGCGACGAAAGATACGAAGTCCGCAACCTGCTCGAAACAATTTTCTTTACTTTCAATGACATTATACTTTAATAATAACACTCCGCAAAGGTAATTCTTTCTTTTGAATTTCATACACAAAAATCAAACAACACAGGTTATCTGTAATGATTTTTAATATGTTACAAATAATAAAAATGATATATATTGCTGAGATATTGCAAAAAAAGTTAATGCTTGTGTTACTTTTTTCATTAATTTCGTCTTAATAATAAAGGACGATTGAATTATTTTGGATTAATTAGTGATGGATGCTGGAAATTTCAAAAAGGTATTTTGCCTTATCACCGCAAGTTGTACGGGATTGCTTACAAGATTCTTGGAAATCAAATCGATGCGGAAGACATTGTGCAGGAAACCTACATCAAATTGTGGCGCAGGCGTACAGAACTCGAATCATTGATTAATCCCGAAAGTTATGCGGTTACGTTGTTGAAAAACAGTTGCCTGGATTTCCTCAGGAAGGTAAGACCCGAATTGTCGGAAATTTACGAAACGAATATGCCACTGGACGATTCTTTAATCTCCCGAATCGAAGACAAAGAAAAGTTGGTTTATGTGCAGAATATTATTGAAAAGTTGCCGGCTCAACAAAAACTGGTTATCGAATTGAAAGTCTGGGATAACCTTTCGAATGAGGAAATTGAGAATGTCACAGGCTTGACGCAAGGAAATATAAAGATGATTATCTCGCGAGCACGGAAAACGATTAAAGAAATGTATAAAAAATGGGAAAAAATGAAAACAAGAGATTTGCATGATGAAATAGAGATTCCCGAAGGATTGGAATCTCGACTGGAAGCGCTGATTGACAGGTTAGCCGAAACGGAGAAACGGGCAAAAAGGAAAACCGGAATACGATTGTGGACTGTTGCAGCGGGTATCATTGTCATCCTTACGGCGGGTTTGTTACTAATACCTGAAAACAAGCCCGTTGCTTCGTTCGGTGTCCGTCAGATCGACGACCCCGAAGTAGCATACCGAGAAGTTAAAAAAGCATTGGAACTGATGTCCGAAAATCTTAATAAAGGCCTCAACGAACTGGATTTCAGAATTACCAGCGAAATTTAATAGGTAGTGTATAGTTTTAGTTGATATATTTTTTACAGAGTAATATAAAGCAAGTGAACTATATAGCGCCGTGTGATTATTTTTTATAAGATATAAATTGCAATTATTTTGTCAATATGGATATAAAAATTGATGGAAACACAGGCGTGAAAAATGTAAAATATTGGCATATATAGATTTATAAAAACAGATATAACAATAAAACAAGGACACCACCCAAATTTTGAAGGTTTACGGCTAAGTTTTTTTCAAACTTTTTGATGTATTTTTGCGGAACATCCGCAAAAGTCCGTGTACGTTCTACCCGAACAGAACATTCAAACGTTACATAAAAAGATCATTTATATCATTCTACTATAAATATTGCAAGCCATTTAAATTTGTCTGTATGTAATTGAGAAAA
>JAITKY010000227.1 GCA_031278135.1 Prevotellaceae bacterium
CACAGATTTACACAGATGAATCAAATCTGTGAACATCTGTGAACATCTGTGGATAAAAAGAGGATATGATCCACAGATTTACACAAATCTGGGAAAAGGGAATTTTGTCGTACACCCGGTCGAGGTTAACGAATCTGTCAGGTCAAATACGGTAAAAGAAGAATCGGGATTTGATGTTATTCCGTTGAAACTGATTGCCGTACAGGATAGAAACAGACATAATACTCCCGTATATGCTTACGGTGTATGCAAAGTTTTCGTATTGTGCGAGATCATCGGAGGCGAGTTTGAGGCAAATATAGAAACCGTTCAAAGGGATTTTTTCGATATCAGCAGTTTACCTTCGCCGCTCGCCACCGAAAAAAATAACAAAGAACAAATAAAATTATGCTTTCAAGCCTTTCGGTCAGAGAATTGGAGTACTGTATTCGATTGATTTTTTGTTTTTCCGAAAAAACGTGTAATTTTGCGCCACTAATTGATTAAAAATGGACAGGCGTAAATTTATTCGTACAGGAGTTGTTGGAGTTGCCGGTTTGACGATTGCCGGATCGGGGATAAGTTGCGGAATTTCTTCCGGAACTGTTGATAGAGTGAAACTTGGCAAAAGCGGACTGCGTGTATCGCGCATTGCAATGGGAACGGGTACCTCAGGTTACGGAAAAGCATCGAATCAAACCCGGCTCGGCATGGAAAAGTTTGTCAATCTGGCACATCATGCTTATGAAAAGGGAATCCGTTTTTACGATATGGCTGATGGTTATGGCTCACAACCGTTTGTTGGCGAGGCAATAAAAACTCTTCCTCGTGACAAAATTACGCTGATGACAAAAATATGGACCCAGCCCGACGGCTCCGAAAACATGGGTAATGTACGCGAAATCATCGACCGCTGCAGGAAAGAAACCGGTGTAGAATATTTCGATATATTGTTGATGCACTGTATTATGCAAGGTAACTGGCACGAAACGCGCAAACATTATATGGATGCGTTTTCGAAAGCCAAAGAAGATGGTACGGTCAGGGCGACAGGCGTGTCGTGCCACAATATTGACGCACTCGCCGAAGCAGCCGTAAATCCTTGGGTAGATGTTATTTTAGCGCGTATCAACCCTTTCGGAACCAACATGGACGCCGAACCCGGTATTGTGAACGAAATTCTCGCAAAAGCGCAACAAAACGGTAAAGGCATCATCGGCATGAAAATATTCGGCGAAGGAAAACATGTCTCCGACAACGAACGGGAACAATCTATTAAATATGTTGTTACACAAGGTAATGTTCATTGTGTAACGCTCGGGTTGGAATCGGAATCGCAAATGGACGACGCTGTTGAACGTGTCATGCGCAATGTAAAAGAACAGTAAATGATTATGAAAGAAGAAATTATTATAGCAGGATTTGGAGGACAGGGAGTATTGTCGATGGGTAAGATATTAGCTTACTCGGGAATAATGCAGGGACAGGAAGTGACGTGGATGCCGGCTTACGGTCCGGAAATGAGAGGCGGAACAGCCAATGTAACAGTAATATTGAGCGACGACACAATCAGTTCTCCTATAGTTGGCAGTTATGACACTGCCATAATTCTTAACCAGCAGTCGATGACGAAATTCGAGAAAACGGTTAAACCCGGTGGATTGCTGTTGTACGACCCCAACGGAATAACAATGCCTCCAACACGCAAAGATATCGAAATCTACAAAGTCGAAGCCGCCATAGAGGCTGCAAAATTAAACAATTCACGCCTTTTCAATATGATTGTTCTTGGTGGATTTCTCAAAATCAAACCCGTTGTCAAAGACGAAAATGTGATTGCCGGATTGAAAAAATCTTTACCCGAACGGCATCATAAGTTAATACCTCTCAACGAAAAAGCTATTGAACGGGGAAAAGAAATAGTAACTCCCGAATTGAAAATTTGAAAACATGCCGGTTACGCTATCGAAAAAATACTTAACAGAATACTGTTTCCATGTCGATAACAGGCCAAGGTTTAGCGTTTTGCCATTCTCCGCGCGTGAAGTCCGGCACATCGACGGATTTGCTCCGATTTTCGGTGGAACACTCGCTTAGTTCCACAATGCACGACCATGTCGCTGCGTCATATACGTCCTGGTCCAGTGGCAACCCGTTTTGCAGGCAGTATATCAGTCGCCAGTCCATGATGTAGTCCATTCCGCCATGCCCGCTGACTGCTTTCGCCTTTTCGCCAATATATTTCGAGAGCGGGTGTTCGTACTGCGTCGTGAGCGCCTTAAACTCTTCGGGTTCCAAAAAATTGTGAGCGTGCGGCTCGAGTGCGATTTTCTCTTCCGGATACTTTACGGCATAACCTTTCGTGCCGCTGATTTTGTGGATACGGTCGTAAGGGCGTGGGCTTGTCGTGTCGTGTACTATCAGCAGAGTATGCCCATTGACGGTACGTATCAGCGTACTGTTTATGTCGCCGAGTTTGTAGGTCACTTTTGCTTCGAGCGAATCTTTTCCAAACTTGTTTTCAGCGTAAAGCGTCAGACCGTATTGATTAGATGATGTCGAAGTAAGATAATCGAGACGGTCGCCGCGATTGATACCCATGATCTGAGCGACAGGTCCCAGCCCGTGCGTAGGATAAGGATTGCCTGTGTGATTCCTGCTATATTTTATTCGCCACATTCTGTGATAACCGTTTTGACTGTGTTTATAACTCCGCAGGTCGTGGATGTAAGCGCCTTCGCCGTGATATATTTCACCGAAAACTCCCTTGCGCGCCATGTTGAGCGTAGTCAGTTCGAAAAAGTCGTAACAACAGTTTTCAAGCATCATACAGTGGCATTGCGTTTCTTCGGCAGTGTCGACCAGCGCCCAGCAGTCGTCAACAGTCAAGGCAGCGGGGACTTCTACGGCTACATGTTTGCCGTGTTTCATGGCATATACAGCGATGGGAACATGCAATTCCCAAGGCGTAGTGTTGTAAATCAAGTCGATGTCGTCGCGCTCGCATATCTTTTTCCAGTCTTCTTCGCCGGTGTAAGTTGCTGCACTGGGACGCTGAAGCTTCCAGAGGGTTGTCTGGTTGCTTTCGATGCGGTTTCTGAGCAAGTCGCACAAAACGACAATATGTGTGCCTTCAATCTGCGACAAGCGGATGACGGCGCTGCTTCCACGCGCTCCCAGCCCGATGACGGCAATGCGTACTTTAGTAAGAGGGTCGCAACGCAAACCCATCACCGATTTTCCTTTACGCGGATGTTCGTCTGTGGATGCTTTTCCCTGCTCCGTCCCGCTGTTCATACTCTGCGCCATTCCGGCATAACTGCTTGTTACTCCCGTCGCTAATCCTGCATACAGGGTCTTCTTTAAAAAATCTCTACGATTACTTTTCATCCTTGCTGAATAATAAGTTTTAATATATTTTTGACATCAACAGCCCAATATGGTCACCTTACTTTCTTCGTCGACTGTCTATGAAATCTTTTCGTCATCCAGAATACGAAGCGTCACCCGCATAAACAGGGAATTTACAATCCAAGGTTGTCCGTTGGACTGTTCATAAACATAATCAAGCGCTTCCTGTGTGATTTGCTGTCCGGTTTCTTCCATCCGCTGGGCAAATAACTTAACTACATCGTCTTTGGTGAAATTTGACAGTTTCGCCGAATCGGCTTTGATGTTGAACAGCGAACCCGGATTGACGGGTTTCCCGCCTTTTGCCGCAATAATATAGTCTTTCAAATCGCGCATGCCTACCAAAGTGATGGAAACAGGAAATTTCCCAATTCCACGGGTAGCAAACCCGTCCCGTAACTGCCGTAAAAAACTGACCATTGTTTCATCAATAAGTACATCCACTTCGTGGAATAAAACAATCAGCGGTTTAGGAGCAACTAATTGAGCCCACCTGCTGAGAACACTGTTCAACATGGACAAATGGCTGGAATCATCACAAACCGGAACGGGCAATTCGTTATTCTCAGCTACTTTGCGAATAGCATCACAGATAGCCGGCATTGTCTTTTCTACTTCCGAAACTTCGTCGCATCTCTCTACATTCACATAACAGGCTACGGCTTCTCCGCCTGCATTGATTTTGCGCGCCCAACTTTGAAGAAATGTGGTCTTTCCCGTTTGTCGGGGCGCATGAAGAACCCAATATAACTTATCTTTTATATAACGATGTAACTGAGACCCTACCAAACGGTCTTCAGGAGGTAACATGTAATGTTCTTCCGGATTACAGGGACCTGTGGTATTAAAAAAATGTCGTTTCATCTTATTTTAATCTTTAATAAATATACTGATATAATTGGGTACAAAAGTAAAAATAAAAATCCAAACAAAGGTTTTATCCACTAATTACACGAATTTTCGTGGATTCGTTTTTCAAGTCCGAAAACGTAATCCTGACATTTACCGACATGCCCCCGAGTGTTTCAGTTAGGCTACCGAAGCGGCTGCTTCCCACACAAAGGATTTTAGCTTTTATAACTTACAAAACAGGAAAAAAATCATAATAATTTGTGGAAAAAATACACTTTGTTTGCACAACTGCGATATTAGTATTACCTTTGCGGCGTTAAAAATTGAATATTTTTGTATTATGAAGAAGGTAAAAGTGTCAAT
>JAITKY010000291.1 GCA_031278135.1 Prevotellaceae bacterium
ACTATGTTTTTCATAATTGTTGGTTGGTTAATAATTATTTACGAGGGAGCAGGCTTCTGCTTCCTCCGTATTTAATGCCGTTTCGGGAACAGTTTGAAATAAATATTGTTGAATAATAAATTTTAATACAAATATTCATGAAAAAAGCAGTAGTATTATCAGTTTTGTTTAATTTAGTTTTTATGGGAGTATTCGCTCAGGCGAAGATACAGTTTACTGAAACGCAATATGATTTCGGTAATGTGAAAGAGGTAAATGGACCTGTTTCTCACGTTTTTACATTTAAAAATACCGGAGATGCTCCTGTATTTATACAAAATGTCGAAACTTCGTGCGGATGTACTTCTCCCGAATATTCCAAAGAACCTATTCAGCCGGGTAAGTCGGGAATGGTGAAAGCCACATTCGACCCTGCCGGACGTCCAAGTTATTTCGACAAAAATTTGACCGTTGTTTCTAACGCTGTCAATAATCGTGTGGTCTTAAAGATCAAAGGGAATGTGGAGGCTAAAACGATGCCGGTTGAAGAACTGTATCCTTTTGCTGTTGACAAGTTACGGATGAAAAACAGTATTCTGGAAATGTACAGAGTGTCGTCGAAAGGTATAAAAACCGAAAATCTTGAAGTTTTTAATACCGGAACAACTCCGGCGATACTGAATTTCGAGAATGTACCGGAGCATATCTCCATAAAGGCCGATCCCGTCAGTATTCCCGCCGGAGCTAAGGGGGTGATTAAGTGTACTTACAATGCGGTAAAGAAGAAAGATTTCGGCTTGGTGACCGACAATGTTACCGTCAAAGTTAAATCCTCCGAAGGTACGCTTACAATAAGAGCCAATATCGAAGAGGATTTTTCGGCATTAACTCCCGCCGAACTCGAAAAAGCGCCTGTTGCCAAAGTCGAAAACACGAATTATAAATTCGATAAAATCAAAAAAGGAGGTAAGGTTACGGGAACTTTTGAAATAAAGAATGATGGAAAATCGGATTTGATAATTCGTAAAATCAAAAATGACTGTGATTGTGTACGGTCTTCAATCCCGACGAACACTGTCAGACCGGGTAAGTCTGTAACCTTATCGTTGGAATTAACGGCTAACGATTCGGGTGAAAAATTCTACAGTACAACCGTAATCACAAATGCGCCAAAACAGGGGCAAATTACTCTTTATATGACAGGTTCGGTAGAATAAGAGGTTTATCTATCCATTATATTTACGTTTGATCACGGCTGCCGGTTGCTGATGGCGACCGGCAGTGATGTGAATTACTCTACAGAATTATATCTCATTAAATTATGACATTTATACAGGAAATTGAAAGACGCAGAACATTTGCAGTTATCGCTCATCCCGATGCGGGGAAAACAACTTTGACAGAGAAACTTCTACTCTTTGGTGGAGCAATACATGTGGCAGGCGCTGTGAAATCCAATAAAATACGGAAATCGGCAATGTCCGATTTTATGGAAATAGAACGTCAGAGAGGCATATCCGTTTCGACTTCGGTTATGACGTTTGAATACCGTGACCGAAAAATCAATATTTTGGATACGCCCGGACACGAAGATTTTGCCGAAGACACTTACCGGACATTGACGGCTGTCGACAGTGTCATTATTGTGATTGACGGAGCAAAAGGCGTTGAATTGCAAACGCGTCGCTTGATGGAGGTTTGCAGAATGAGAAACACTCCCGTGATTGTTTTTGTCAATAAGCTCGACAGGGAAGCCAAAGATCCTTTCGATTTGATTGACGAAATAGAAAAAGAGTTGAACATAAACGTTGTTCCGCTTAGCTGGCCCATAGGCGCTGGTTCTTCGTTCAAAGGCGTTTATAACAGGTTTGAAAAAAAATTGCAGCTGTTTTCTTCTACCGACAAACAGAAATTAACCGAAGATATTTTGGAAATTATTGATTTGGAATCACTCGAAGCCCAAACGGCGCTGGGCGAATCTTCAACTGTGAAACTGAAAGACGATTTGGAACTTATCGAAACCGTTTACTCCGAATTTGATAAAGCGGAATACGATGCAGGCAAACTTGCTCCAATATTTTTTGGCAGCGCTGTCAATAATTTTGGCGTACAGGAACTCCTGAATTGTTTTGTGGAGATTGCTCCTTATCCTCAAAAATCTGTAACAGATCTCCGTGAAATAAGTCCATTTGACCCGAAACTCACAGGTTTTGTCTTCAAAATACATGCAAATCTTGACCCCAATCATCGTGACAGAATAGCCTTTCTAAAAATTTGTTCGGGTATTTTTGAACGGAACAAACCGTATTTTCATGTTGCATCGGGTAAACAAATGCGATTTTCGTCGCCAAATACTTTCCTTGCCGATAAAAAATCTGTTGTCGATGAATCGTTTCCCGGCGACATCGTGGGTCTGCACGATACCGGAAACTTCAAAATCGGCGATACTCTTACCGAAGGTGAAATACTTAATTTCAAGGGAATCCCGAGTTTTTCCCCCGAACTGTTCCGCTATATAGAAAATGCCGACCCCATGAAATCGAAACAATTGGCAAAAGGTATCGACCAACTGATGGACGAAGGCGTTGCTCAGTTATTTACGCTGAAAATAAACGGCAGGAAGATAATTGGCTGCGTAGGAATGTTGCAGTTCGATGTTATCCAGTATCGTCTGGAGCATGAGTATGGAGCTAAATGCAAGTACGAATCCGTTAATCTCTACAAGGCTTGCTGGTTCGAAAGTGAAGACAAAAGTCAGACCGACGATTTTATGACGCGTAAGTATAATAATATCGCTTTGGATAAATACGGTAGAAATGTTTATCTTGCCGATTCGGCGTATTCGCTTAAAATGGCAGAAGATAAATTTGATAAAATTAAATTCCATTTCACTTCGGAATTTCATTTAAATGCTAAATAATATACCGACGGTTTATCGGACGCAAAACGAATGAAGACCTTGTTGTTGAAATAAATTACTACCTTTGGGGCTTAAAAAAAAGATTATGCTTACTGTTAAAACAATAGAAAATAATAGGGAGTTCGTTGTTTCCCGTTTGAAGGTAAAAGGGTTTGATGCTGCGAATATCGTAGATGAAATTATTGCGGACGAGGTAATACGTCGAAAAAAACAGATTGAACTCGAAACTCTTTTTGCCGAGCAGAATCGTGTAGCGAAAGAAGCTGGCATCCGTATCGGGGTTTTGAAGAAAGAAGGGAAGCACGAAGAGTCCGAGATTGTTAAACATAATGCAGCAGAAGAATCGGCAAAATTCAAGACAAGGTCGTCGGAACTCGAAACGGAAATTGTTCAATTGGAAAAACAGTTGTACGAAAAACTCGTTCTGTTGCCTAATTTGCCACACGAAACAGTTCCCGAAGGTAAATCGGCAGAAAACAATGTTGTAGTCAAGCAATCGGGAAGGGTTGCGAAATTAGACCCCAAACAGCCTCACTGGGAGCTTGCTGTAAAATACGGACTTATTGATTTCGAGGCAGGCAATAAACTTACAGGCGCTGGATTTCCCGTTTATACCGGAAAAGGTGCAAAATTGCAGCGTGCATTGATTTCGATGTTTCTCGACCACAATACCGAAGAAGGCTATCTCGAAGTGCAGCCGCCTTTAATGATAAATGCCGATTCGGGTTTTGGCACAGGTCAGTTGCCCGATAAAGAAGGTCAAATGTATCACGTCGTTGGCGATGATTTTTATCTGATTCCTACGGCAGAAGTCCCGATAACAAATCTTTACAGGAATGTGATCGTTCCGGAAAATGAACTTCCCGTCAAACTGACTGCCTACACGCCCTGTTTCAGACGAGAAGCCGGTTCTTACGGAAAAGACGTAAGAGGACTCAATCGTTTACACCAGTTCGACAAGGTTGAAATAGTGCAAATTACCAAGCCCGAACTTTCGTATGACGCCTTGGATACGATGGTTGCTCATGTTGAATCGCTTGTCCGTAAATTAGAATTACCGTACAGGATTCTTCGTTTGTGCGGCGGCGATATGAGTTTTCATTCGGCTTTGACCTACGATTTTGAAGTCTATTCGGCAGCTCAGGAGCGGTGGCTGGAAGTAAGTTCCGTTTCCAATTTCGAATCTTTCCAGACAAACAGATTAAAACTTAGATATAAAACGCAGCAAAAGAAAACAGAATTGTTGCATACTCTGAATGGAAGTTCGCTAGCTCTTCCCCGAATCGTCGCCGCTTTGCTGGAAAACAACCAGACGGGTAATGGAATAGTCATACCCAAAACACTCGTTCCATATACAGGTTTCGACATTATTTCGTGATGCGCCATGTTATCCATAATGTCGATATTTGCTTTTGCCGCCGTATTTCATGGTATTCTTGGAAAAACACGGAGTATTTTCAGTGGAAGAAAGGGTCCGAAAATCCTGCAACCGGTATATAATTTGGCGCTTCTGTTCCGCAAAGGCGAAGTTATAAGTATTGATTCGGGAAAAATATTTCAACTTGCACCCACCGTCAGTTTTGTAGCGGTATTAATAGCCTCCCTGATTGTCCCTTTTGGGAAATGTGAGGCAGTAATATCCTTCTCCGGCGATTTTGTTATGTTTGCTTATTTGTTGGCGCTAAGTCGGTTTGTGATGATATTGGGCGCACTGGATACAGCTTCGTCATTCGAGGGGATGGGAGCGTCGAGGGAAGCCCTGTATGGAATGCTGGCAGAACCTGCTTTTTTTGTACTTACGGGGACATTTGCCATGTTGAGCGGACATAATTCTTTTGCCGAAATATTCGGTTTTTTCTACGTGACAAATCTGAATGCCGTTATTCCCGGACTGCTTGCCGCTTTTGCTTTTTTCCTGATGCTGTTAGTCGAAACCGGACGCATCCCTGTGGACGACCCGCGAACTCATCTGGAACTTACTATGATACATGAGGTAATGATTCTTGATTACAGCGGATTCGATTTGGCTTTGATACACCTTGCAACTTTCATTAAAGCTGCTGTGTATTCCACTCTTACCGTGCTGTGCGTCGTGCCGGGAAATTTAAGCGCGGTAATTTATATGCCTTTATTCATTTTTCTGCTTGTGTTGATTCCCGTTGTCACCGGATTTTTTGAAAGCTTCAGGGCAAGAAACAGATTGCAGAGAAATCCTTCTTATGTATTGACAATAACCGTAATGGCTATTGTTTCGTTTATCACCGCAGCAATAATTTAAAAACAGATATAACTATGTCTAAATCACAAAAAAATAAACAAAAACGCATCCCGCTTTATGTACAGATACTTATAGGGATGATAGTCGGCGTTATCATCGGATTCGTAGCCTTGGGGCTGAACGGCATACGATTTGTCCAAAACTGGATTTATCCGTGGGGACAGATTTTCATCCGTTTATTGCAGCTGATAGCTATTCCTTTGGTTTTTATTTCACTTATTAAAGGCATTATCGGACTTAAAAATATCCATTCGTTTTCGCGAATGGGGGGCAAGACAATTGCAATATATATGTGTACTACGATAATTGCCGTTGTTCTGGGTTTGTCTGCCGGATTGTTGATGAAGCCGGGAAAACTGGTCGATAAAACTCAAATAGCCCATATTCAGGAACAATATCAATCGTTTGTCGAAGAGAAAAAGCATCTTGCCGAGGAACAGGAAGAGGAAGGACCTTTGGCTTTTTTGGAAAATATCATCCCTGACAATATATTCAATGCAGCCGGCGACAACTCTAAAATGTTGCAAGTAATATTTTTCGCCCTGTTTTTCGGACTTGCAGCGCTTACAATTACTCCTGTTAAGATAGAACCGCTGATTGTTTTATTCGACGGACTTAACGACGTCATTATACGTATGGTTGATTACATTATATATATGGCGCCATACGGCGTTGCGGCTTTAATGGCTGGACTTATTGCCGATTTCAATGGGGATATAAGTGTTTTTTCCGCCTTGGGAGTTTATGCCTTGACAATAATTGTATCTTTGTTTATCCTCATTTTTTGTGTTTATCCATTATTGCTTCGTCTTTTCACAAAAATCAAGATCAGGGAGTTTATGAAGAGCATTTATCCTGTTCAGATGTTTGCTTTCACCACCAGCAGCAGCGCTGCGACTTTGCCGGTTACTATGGATGTTGTCGAAAAAAAATTAGGCGTATCCCAAGAAACAGCGTCCTTTGTTTTGCCTGTTGGAACAACAATCAATATGGACGGGACGAGTTGTTATCAGGCAATCGCAGTTATTTTTATCTCACAGGTATTGGGCATGGATTTAACGGTTACGCAGTTGTTTCTTATCGTTGCACTGACGGTACTGTCTTCCATCGGCACTCCGGGAATACCGGGAGGCAGTTTCGTTATCCTGACAATGGTATTAACTTCGGTCGGCATACCTGCTGAAGGTTTGGCTCTGATTATCGGAATCGACCGTCCGCTGGATATGTTGCGTACATCGGTCAATGTGACCGGCGATGCCGTAACGGCTGCTATTGTTGACGGAAAATAATCGGGTCACCAGGGTTAAGTGTTGGCTGGGGACATTTCAAAATGGCTTTTTTCTTTTCATATTGCTGTTTTCGGACAAAACAGTAATTAGTATCTGTCCGAAAATTCACATTACTCATAATTCGAGCAGAATTATGATCAAATTATGAGTAGAGTGAGTTTTCGGACAGATACTAATTATTGCCGTCTCTTTGCGCAGTCGTCCCGCGTATTGTGCCTGCATTGATACCGGTACTTAGCGTCTGTCCGGAAACTGTTATATCCGTTGAAAATTATTGTATTGCCGTTCAATACTTGACAGGTTTCTGGAACATGTCAGGTACGGAAGAGTAAAAGTCTCTCGACAATACAATAATTTTCAACGGGTATAACGGTTTTCGGGCAGATGGCAGGGAACTGAGAGTTAGAGCTGGCAGACGCTTCTTAACTCTCAGAGTTCGACAACTCTGTTGAGATATTCTGAGAAGTTTTTAACAATCGGTCGGTAATCAGAGTCAATCAAAGGCGAGGAGATAATGAAATCGGCTGTTGCACGATTTATCGCTGTTGGAATATTGTATACCGAAGCAATTCTCCATAAAGCTTTAACGTCTACGTCGTGAGGTTGAGGCTCCATTGGATCCCACAGGAATATCAGGTAATCAATTTTTCCTTCGGCAATCAATGATCCCATTTGTTGATCGCCTCCGAAAGGTCCTGATTTTAGTTTGTTAATTTTCAACAGGTCTTTTTTTGCTCCGAGTTTCGATTTGAGAGCTGTTTCTATTAAAGTGCCGGTGGTGCCTGTACAGATAAGGTTATAGTTTAATAAGGTATTAACATTAAACTCCGACCATTCTACCAAATCTTTTTTTCTGTTGTCATGTGCAACTAAGGCGATAGTCTTTTCTTTTGTATTCATATACTTACTTTTAAATAAAACAAAAATGCTAATGCAAATTTAATTCAATTTTCCAGATAATAAGGGTAAAAGGCATTCCGTATTAGTTCAATATTATTTTCTCCGTTTGTTTGCAAGACATATACGATGTCAAAAACGACGTTTTTATTTATATTGTTTTGGGTCACGTATGCGTCTGCTGCTGCAATCATATTTTTTTGTTTGGTCATTCCCACAATCTCGTCAATGGATTGCCATGCGGAGGAAGTTCTGGTTTTGACTTCGATGATATGTAATTCGTTATCACATTCTGCAATTATATCTATTTCTTTGTGCTGAAACCGCCAATTGACCTCCAGAATGGAATATCCTGTTTTTTGCAGGAAGACGACTGCCTGTTTCTCGCCCTGTTTACCGAGTTTGTGGGATGATGACATGGTTGTTATAATTTATTTATTTCTGTCCGCAAATTGTTCCATGAATCCTGAGGCAGTTTGGTTCCGATAACCTGTATTATTTCGCTGGCGCATATTGTTCCTATTTTGGCGCATGTCTTAAGATCTTTTCCCTGCGACAATCCGTAAAGAAATCCTGACGCATACAAGTCGCCGGCGCCGGTAAGGTCAACCGGTTTTATGCGGTTGTTGGCTGCAACCCGGTATATTCTTGATCCTTCTGTCACTAAAGATCCTTCTGCTCCGATTTTCACAACGACAATGTCGCACAGTTGGGAAATTATTACCAACGCTTTTTCGGGGTCTTTGGATGTGAAGGCACTGGCTTCTTCTGCGTTTGCAAAAACGATATTTGCGTAACGTTTAATTATATCGTATAAAAAGATGGCGTTTTCATCAACCACATTATAGCTTGCAAAGTCTATCGAAACAATTTTTCCCTTGTTGTGAGCCGTTTTCATTGCCGTTTCGATTAAATCATGATTTTGTAGGAGATAACCTTCTATATGAAGGCAGTCGTAATTGTCGAATATGGCGGGGTTAATGTCTTCGGGAGTCATTTCGACTGCTGCTCCCAGATATACGGCAAAAGTTCTTTCGGAATCGGGAGTGATTGTGACCATTGCACGTCCTGTAGCTTTTTTTCCTCTGGTTAAAAGCGAGTTTATCCCCAAGGCTTCGATGTCGCTGTTATAGAAGTCGCCTAATTCATCGTTTCCGACTTTTCCCAAAAATCCTGTTTTCATTCCCAGCTGCGATATTCCGGCAATGGTATTTGCCGCCGAACCTCCCGTCACTACCGAGGCTCCGATTTTTTTCAGGTCCTGATATACTTCGTTGGCTCTTTGTTCATCGACATGCTGCATGCTGCCTTTGGGCAGGTTGTATTTTTCGAGCAGTTTTTCGTCTTCGGCGACGGCTAAAATATCGACCAAAGCATTTCCTGTTCCAAGGATTGATTTAAATTTTGTCATATTTATTTTGTATTATATTATTTTCGATTTTCGTCAATGTTTTTACGTGCTGTACGCAGGAAGGCTTCAAAGGGAGCTGCAAATTCCTTGCGTTTCAGGGCAAATTCGACTGTTGTTTTCAGAAAGTCCATTTTGTTCCCGATGCGGTTTCAAAAGTCATCTGTATTCCTTTCGCTCAAAAAGCC
>JAITKY010000023.1 GCA_031278135.1 Prevotellaceae bacterium
AGTTTGAGGGTAGGATATTTTTTGTGAATAGCGCCAATGGCCTTTTTCCCTGCCCATTGAAATCCAACTCCCGTAATATATTGGCTGCTTTTCGGGTCTTGCAGCAAAGTGTCTACCATTGCCGGAGTCGGACGCTCCATAGTGCCGAACATCAGTTCCACTCCGAGGTTCTTCATTGCCGGCCCAAGATATTCTCCTACAAACTTGTTTAACCCCGACGACAGCCATGTACAACTCGGAAACGGCTGGCACGAGTTAAATTCGTTTTGAGGCATGACCATTGCTATCGAAATGTTTTCGTTGCGGTAGGCTTCGATAAATTTCGAGAAATACAGGGCATAAGCTTTAAAGTAGGCGTCTTCCTGAATAAACATGTTTACGCCTTCGCGACTGACCTGTTCGGGTTTGATGTCGTTGCGATACGCCGAATCAAAAAACGAACTTGATGGACAGCAGGCATAATGCTTGTTGTATTTCATCCATAATGGAGGCGACCATGGTGAAGCCCATACTTTCAGGGCGGGGTTGTATTTCAGTGCGTTTTTAATGAAAGGAATAAGTGTTTCCCTGTCATTGTCGATACTGAAATTTTTCATTTCGAAATCGCCGTCGGTTTCGTTGTACGAATACCAGTTACGCGAAAAATCATTTGCGCCCACAGGCATACGGCAAACGGTAAAATTCGCTCCAACGCCCGGCTCGAAAAGTTCTTTCATAATGGCTTCCCTGTCGGCGTCGCTTAATTCGCTCAACGAAGTCCATCCAAGTTCGTTGAAGCATGTACCAAACCCTTCTATCGTTTGTTCTGGGTTTGCAATGTTAACCTCCACATCGAAATTGTTGTTGTCAATAAATTCAATGCTGTCGGCGTTTTGCAATTTCCACGAGTATTCCGGCGTAGAAACAACCCATTGAACGGAAGGCTTATTTTTGCAGGAAAAAAATAACCCGCACATCAAAAATAAAATAAAAACAATATTTTTCATATTCTATATACATTTATATAACATTATTATTCAAATCAATCAATCAATTAAAGACTGTTTTTTACAGCGGTAAAGATAATCATTTTTCACGAATCATGATTTTTTTCTTTTTACGGAAATTTTATCAGTTCTGTAATTTTTTCGTATGGCAATATTAATTCTATCAGCCCGAAGGAGTATGGAGCGATTTCGTAAGGATTGTAAATAAATACGAGCCCTGCCGGAGTGAAGACATAATTATCGGTTAGATGAAATTTTCCATCTTTAAACCAATATAAATCATAGATTTTCTCGTCTGCCTTTATGCCCGATTGCGTTTTAAATTCTGTTTCGGCGATGTTCAGAAATTCTGTTTCGTGTTCTGCTGTCAGAGTTTTGTAACTCACTTTGTTGCCGGTCTTTTTGTCGATAACAAAACAGTATTTGCCGGCATTGGGATGCGCACCGCCTTCGTATATCGACCAATTGTATGCAAACGAGATAATATGCTTATTTTGATAAACATCGTCCGGAGATATTTTCAGAGAGAAAAAAGTGTGCGAGGGCAAATTGTTTTGTTCGATTTGCCGGAAATATTCGGCGAAATGTTTTGATACCGAAGTGTTCAGGTCGAATTGCCCTTTGACGTCAAACCACGAAGCAAACAGTAATTTAGTATGCTTCAATATCGAATCTTTCAGATACACAGACGCATCAATCGGATTATGATACATTATGGATACATCGTAGCTGGAATCGGCGGAAAGGTCGCTACTTTTTTTTTCGACTTTGACTTTTTCGAAATTTACAATAGTGTTGTTACTGAAACACGAATAGACTGTGATAATACATAACAGAATAAAGAGTTTACGCATAGTTTTTTTAATTTACATTCATTACTTTTGTCTTAAGATTACAGCAACAGGAACGCCTTTTAAATCGAAATGTTCACGCAATTTGTTTTCCAAAAATCTTTTGTACGGATTTTTAACGTATTGCGGAAGATTGCAGAAAAACGCAAACACTGGCGATGGCGTTGGCAATTGTGTAACGTATTTTATTTTAATGTATTTCCCTTTTGTTGCAGGAGGCGGATACTGCTCGATTTCTGCCAGCATCACTTCGTTGAGTTTTGCTGTAGGGATTTTGCGGTTGCGGTTATTGTACACCGTCATAGCCGATTGCAGGACGTCGAATATCCGCTGTTTGTTTACCGTCGATGTGAAAATGATGGGAACGTTGTTGAAAGGCGCTATTTTCGCTTCGATTGTTTCCCTGTATTTTTTCATGGTGTTACTGTCTTTGTTATCAAACAAATCCCATTTGTTGATGACGATAACGCATCCTTTTTTATTTTTTTCGATAAGATGAAAAATGTTCATGTCCTGAGTTTCGATGCCCGAAGTTGCATCTATCATCAGGACACAGACATCGGAATGTTCTATCGCTCGGATAGCCCTCATTCCGGAGTAAAATTCGAGGTCTTCGGTGACTTTTGTTTTTCTCCGAAGTCCAGCGGTGTCGATGATGTTGAAGTTGAAGCCGAACTTGTTGTATCGTGTACTGATACTGTCGCGGGTTGTTCCGGCGATGTCGGTAACAATATTCCTGTCTTCGCCCAGCAAAGCGTTTGTTAATGACGATTTTCCGACGTTCGGTTTTCCAACAATGGATATATTCGGAATATTTTCTTCTTCAACGGCAGCATCAGGTTCGACCCGAAATCCGGCAACAACAGCATCCAGCAAATCTCCTGTCCCGCTGCCGCTTATCGACGAAACGCTCCAAGGTGCGCCCAATCCCAACGAGTAAAATTCGGCGGCGCTAAACAGTCGTTCCGAGTTATCGACTTTGTTGACAATAAGAAAAACTTCCTTTCGCGACCGGCGAAGGATATTCGCTATCTCGGCGTCGAAATCGGTAACACCACATGTTACATCAACCATAAAAAAAACGATATCTGCCTCTTCGATAGCAATAAGAGCCTGTTTCCGGATTTCGGCTTCGAACACGTCTGCCGTATTTACGGCATATCCGCCTGTGTCGATTACCGAAAATTCTTTCCCGTTCCAGTCCGATTTGCCATAAATCCTGTCGCGGGTAACTCCTGCCGTCTCATCAACAATCGACTGCCGCATACCTACTAACCGGTTGAATAACGTTGACTTCCCTACATTCGGACGACCTACTATCGCTACAATATTTCCCATTTCTTTTCAATTTTAATTGCCTAATCTATAATGCCTTATTTAAAACCCGACATTGTAGATTAAAGTGCAAAGATAATAATTTTTAGCAAGAGCTTTATTATTCAATTATCCAACAGATTATAAACTTCTTCTTCGCTAATCTCAAGAATCCGAGCAATCTCTTTAAGGCTCATGTTATGCTTATAACAATTTTTAGCAAATTTAATCAGGCTTTCTTCAATACCTTCTTTTTTACCTTTTTCAAAGCCTTTTTCTTCGGCGCGATCTGTGAAGGTGATATAATCTCCGTATTCCAATACACTTTGTTTATATTTTTCCATTTCTTCGTTTGTTAATTTTTTTATTCTTGCATCGTTATATAATTCTTTAAATACATCCTCATTCATCTCTTTCGGACGTGACCGAAATGTCTCCAAGTATCGCAATACAAACAGCCATTTCTCTTTCATAGTTGACAGTGTTTCCAATGTTTTCCGGAATTTTGGTAATTCTATCACCGTAAACTTGTATTTATCGGAAAACGGCAAATTAGCTTTTCTGCGCATCAATTCTATCTCTTCTATCATTATTTTTTCTGCTACATCTTCCGGAAACATGATGAAATCCACTATTGCTATCATATAGACGCCGGCAATGTCATAGTCCCAATTTCTCTCTATTGTCTCTCCTTTGTCATTTACCGTTATCATTTTACCCTTCATTGCCTCAGCGGTTACAGCATGACTTGCGTACAAAATCATTCTTTCGGCAAAATATTTTTGCTCGGCTATTTGCATCTCTATAATATAACGCTTGTTACTTGTGGTTTTAACGTAAAGATCATAGACTGCCCGGCGAATCGTTTTATCGTAACCCAATTGTTCCAACGGTAAATACTCTATATCTTCGACTATTTCGGGCAACGTACCTATTGCATTCAAAAATGATATTAAAAGAACTTTGTTACCGAATATCTTCTTGAACGCATAATCGGTTTTTAAATTCATAAATACCCCTAAATCAGAGATTTTAATCCTACCTGTCTTTCTTTTCTTCTTAGCCATGATAATAAAATTAATGCGCAAATATACATATTATTTTTTGAATTGAAACTTTATGTCAAAAAAAGGGGCTAAATCTTTTTTTTTTGAGACGCTATATCAATTTTGTCTGTTCACCTCAATGCTTCGCTCGCTCGCTGAGTTCAGTGACCTCTCCATAATGCGACATTCGAATTTTGATGTCGGCAATGTTTTTTGTAGCAAATTTGAGAAATAATGGACGGTTTTAATAAAAAAAAGATAGATTTTTTTGAATTTAAATTCATTGGTAAACAAGAGTTAGAGAAATATTTTTTTTTAGAAAAATGCTGTAGCCTCAAAAAAATGAATTATATTTGTCCCCGTATTTTAAAATGATTCTGTAAAAAAGTATGGAATGGTTTTTAATTTAAATAAACGAACCGACGACAAAATCTTGGGGGGAATAAGGCTGTCGGAAAATCGTATTCCAACTATTTCGGAACATACATATATATGAAACTATTTTAATTAAGTGATGTAAAATAAACAAGATATAACGGATTATACTGTGTGTGACTATCGGAAAGGGCTGGAAGCCCGATCATCAATAGTGCAGGGC
>JAITKY010000111.1 GCA_031278135.1 Prevotellaceae bacterium
ACAGGAAATATAATCAATACATTACACCGGTATCTGAGTATTCTGCAATTGAAATATCCCAATATCGCCGTCACAAAATTTTCTACAGGAAATACCGAACCGGCATCTTTAATCGAACTGATATATTGACATTTAACAGTATGAACGAATTTCGCTATTCTGGAACCAAAACGTTGGAATAATGGCAAACGAAAAAAACACAAATTCCTCTTATGCGATTTTTTCTGTTCACGGATGGTCGGAAAAAATATGAATGTTGTTGGAAAACTGAAAAAAAAGTTAATTAATCGTTCGAAAAATGGCAAAAAACAAAAAAAAGAAATCACCGTCAAAGATGCCTCATTCAATGCCAAAATCCGGCATTTCGAAAGCGCAATTTGATACCGGATGCGCTATCGCACGAAAAACAATACAATTATTGGGTTTACCTCCCATATTCTTCGATATGTTTACGAAAAAACAAAAACATGCGTTGCTCGATATCGAAATACCCGTACCTGTCATTCGAGTGAAAAACGGACATCGTGTCCCCCGTCAATATGTGAACGCAATACGGACGTCAGCAATGAATTTCATGCGCACACATTATATTGACGAAAATGTGCAATTGACATATATGGAGTTTTTTACGTACAGTTTACCATTTATGTTTTCAATCAAACAAAAGTATGATAAGGAACTGTTTACTGTCGAACAAAAAAGTAAATTTATCGGCGAAATGTTGAAAAAACTCGGCGAAATCAACTTGATTAATTCAGGCTGGTTTAAAGGGTTGTTTACAAATATATGGTTCGAATTAGGGTTCTATTCGCAAATAAATTTCCGGACCTACGGATTCGAGTTTAAAACTGATATTCCCCGTCCAAAAGCATTAATCGGAACGGCGGCTACTATTCGCTGCGTTTTTGAATTGACATCGCAGGAAAGTGAAAGTATCCACTTCACGTACAAAAATATAAAGCGTAAAGCGTTTAATGTTCTTGTCGGTACAACATTTCTTCCCGTATTTTATACGTCCACCATCAAACACCATGAATTATATCCCGAAAGTAAATCACAGAATGAATATAAAATATATGTGCAATCGCATGCTATTCATCGTTTTAAGGAACGGATTGACATCGCCGATGCCACTACACGAAACTATCTGATGCATCATGCGCTGACAATCGACCATAAAGTAGTGAAAAGCGCCAATGGACGACCTTTGATGTCATGTTCGGTGTATAATGTATCGCTCGGTTATTATCCATTTACCATTCAGGGCGATAAACTGTTTATTCTGTCGTTTTTACCTGTGGTCTGTTCAATCACCCCGGAAGGTAAAAAACTATACGATATATTGAAATTCACCAAAGACGAACTTGTATATCTTGGAATGGATAAACTCAGTTTCTTTCTGACTGTCGATTTCGAAGAAATCCCAATACTGAAAAACGCCCTGATCGAATCAGGATTATGGGCACTGAAACAACGACTGGATACTATTCCCCGCGATGAAAATGACGCTAACAATATCAACGGTATCAAAACACGATTTATCAAAAACTTTTTCCAAAAAACAGAAACCAAAATTCAAAACCTCATCGACGACGAAACAAAAATCGAAGAATGGATTTGAAAATGCACCCCCCAATATAATACATAAATATATGAGTAAAAAAAATATGGTATGGATGTTCACCGGACGACAACCTGCAAAATTCGATGACCGGGACAAAAACGACTTGAAAAAAACAGTCGAAACTGAAATTGAAAAATCGGAAAGGCTGAAATAAATTGTGTCAAAAATCACAATTAAAGCGGGACGCGTCTATTTACATTACCTTTTCGAGACTCAACAAATAGAAGGCATTCAACACACTATTCCGTTAATTGACGGAAAATACATGGAACTGGTATTGGCGCGAATAACGGTGTTGGACAGGAAGCTTACAAATTGTTCGCTGGATTATCAATGCAGTAACGGTAAATGGATGGGCATTGGAAACGGAACATTGACAGAATGTATCGAACAAATCGAAACTTGCGGATGGTTTAATGTGTAGGGATTGCATCCTGCCAGAGATATAAAAAAATGGAACGCTGTGTGGCAAGCGATGAGAAGAATTTATCTAAGTTGTTTGTTTGCTTAATTTGCTTCATGTTTTCGCATTTATTTATACCTTTGCGCGGAATTTTGGTAATATATTATGAATAAAAAAAGTTCGCACGGATTGGTAAAGTTATGGAATAACATATTGATTAGGAATATATTGCTGGCTACGATACTGGTGGTATTACTATTGATATGCAGCAATATGTTTTTGCATATATTCACACGTCACGGGAAATCATTTCCTGTACCCGATTTGAAAGGGAAAATGCTAGATTCGGCGCTAATAATTGTATCGAAGCATAATTTACGGATAGAAATTGCCGATTCCGTATTTAATGTTGGTGTTCAGCGGGGTTCGGTTTCGTCGCAGAATCCTGAAGCGGGAACGTATGTGAAAAAGAACAGAAAGATTTTTCTCACAATGAATGCTTTTTCGCCGCGTAAAGAGCCTTTGCCGAATGTTAAGGATATTTCGTTGCTGTTGGCAAGGACGAATCTTAACGCTAAAGGATTCAGGATTGGCAAGTTGGAATACACTTATGATAGACTTTACACCAACCATGTTTTAGAGCAGATGTACAGGGGGCAGAAGATTGAGCCTGGTGTTTTGTTTCCGGTTGGCGAATATATCGATTTGCAGTTGGGGTTAGACAGTCTGTCATACGCCACCATCAACGTACCTGATGTAAAAGGACTTGCAAAACATGCGGTCGAAGACCTTATCATCGAAAATTCGTTGAACTACATCCTCACTTTCGACCGTAAAGGCGTCAAAACAATCACCGACAGTCTCAATTGTGTGGCATACGATCAGGATCCTCCGGCAGGTTCAATTGCCTACTATGGCGATAATGTGAGAGTTAAATTAAAATTACCCGAAAAGTCGAAAAAATAATGACAGATAATATGCGTTTTAATGAAATTTGTGAAAATGTGTGTCACACAGCACGCGTTGCAGGTCAGTTTATGCTGGACGAAAGGAAAATTTTTTCGTCGGACAAAATAGAAACGAAAGGAGTAAACGATTTTGTGTCGTACGTCGACAAAAAAACCGAAGAACTGATTGTCGGACAACTGTCTCCATTGATTGCCGGCGCCGGTTTTCTGACCGAAGAAGGAACCGTCAAGCAATCGAACAACAGCAAATATACATGGATAATCGACCCTTTAGACGGCACAACAAACTACATCCATGGACTTAGTCCTTACGCCGTTAGCATTGGTTTGACCGAAAATAATATTCCTGTTCTCGGAGTGGTACATATCGCTTCTGCCGACCAATGTTTTTACGCTTGGAAAGACAGCAAAGCGTTTATGAACGGCGAAGAAATCAAACCCTCCACCGTCGGATCGATTAAAGATTCGCTTGCCATAACAGGTTTTCCATACCGGTTAGGCGAAAAAATAGACAATTACATGAATCTCATACGATATCTGACATTTAACTCTCATGGAGTACGGCGGCTTGGGTCGGCGGCGGCCGATTTGGCGTATATCGCCGCAGGATGGGCAGAAGTTTTTTATCAGACCGATTTGCATCCATGGGACGTTGCCGCAGGCGCTTTTATCGCACGACAGGCGGGTGCAATTGTAACCGATTTTACCGGTGGCGACAATTATCTGTTCGGGCAAAGTATTCTTGCAACGGGTAACACAACCCTTGGTAATCAAATGGTTAATCTGTTATCGGAATATTTTCCAGAACAGCAGTAACAGTTTTTTCATCAAAATTGTATTCGAAACAATGAAGAGCTTTGTATATATTTGTCTTAAAGGCGTTTTGTTCATCATTTCGCTTATTCCGTTACGGGTGGGATATCTTTTTTCGTCTTTTCTTTATTTTGTATTGAAAAACATCGTCAAATACCGTAAAAAAGTGATTATGTCCAATTTACAACTTGTATTCCCCAACAAGAACAAAACCGAAATAGAGACTGTCACAAAAAAATATTACAGACACCTTGCCGATATATTCGTCGAAATCATGTATGCGCTGTATATTCCGGAAAAAATCATCCGGAAACGCATCCATTATGTCAATCCCGAACTGCTCGACAAATATTATTCCGAAGGCAGGCATATCGTCGCTGTCACAGGACATTACGCCAATTGGGAATGGGGTTACGGATGTCCGATGTATTGCCGTTATAAACTTATGGAAGTGTATAAGAAGATGTCTAACAAAATATCCGACAGATTATTCCGCGACATCAGGGCGAGATTCGGAGGAATGCCGGTCGAAATGTCGAATCTGAAACCAATAGTAACCGAAACAAGGAAACAGCCGGCGCTCGTCTATCTTGTTGCCGACCAGACACCTGCCGGAAATGAACGGTTGTGGTACTACACTTCTTTTCTCGGCGTCAACGGGACACCAGTATTTACCGGTCCCGAAAAAATCGCACAAAAATTCGACGCTGTTTTTATATTCGTGAATATGCAAAAAGTGAAACAGGGATATTACCGCCTGGAATTTATCCCGCTTTGCGAAAACTCCAAAAACACATCCCCTCACGAACTTACGGACAAATATCTGCGAACTGTAGAAAAAATCATATACGACAAACCGGAATACTGGATGTGGTCGCATCGACGATGGAAACGAAGAAAAATCACAAAATAATCTTATCGACAGCATATTTGCCGAATCTGCAATATTTTTCGAAACTGTTGCACGAAAAAATCGTAATCGAACAGCACGAAAATTATATGAAACAGACATTTCGAAACCGTTGCGAAATACTCACTGCCAACGGAATAATGCCTCTGACCATTCCAATCGAACACAGCGGAACAAAAATCAAAATCCGTGACGTAAAAATCGACTGCTCAGCCAATTGGCAGCGACTACACTGGCGAACAATAGATACGGCTTACCGTTCGTCCCCGTTTTTTGTGTATTATGCGGACGATTTAATGCCTTTTTACGAAAAAAAAGAAAAATTTCTGTTCGATTTCAACTGCAAAATGCTTTACAAACTTCTCGAATTAACAGGATTAAAAACAACAGTTACATTATCCAACAACTATTTACACGACTGCGACATGGATTATCGCAACCTGATAAGTCCGAAAAACAAACTTGAAGATCCCGTATTCTTTCCTGTGCAATACTATCAGGTTTTCAGCGAAAAATTCGGATTCCAGCCCAATTTAAGCATACTCGATTTGCTTTGCAACGAAGGAAACAACAGCTATTCGATTATTTCACAGACAATAAAATAATCGTCTGTTATTCATGAAAACCTGCAATGCTCAAATTTATAGCAGTTTATACGCTATTCCAGAAGAATAGAATTAATATCAGGATAAAAATTCCCATAGAATTCGAAATTTGTTCGTAAATTTGCATCGTTTAACTCTTATAAAATTGATTTTAATTTATTAGTTATGAAACTGTTGATGTTTTTTATTTTTGTATTTTTTTCAGTTTTAACGTATGCGCAGGAGAACTATATTTTTCCTGAATTTGTCGCGGGCGAAATATATTATAAGGAATCGGCGACTGCAGCCTCAATCAATTACAATCTGTTTTTGTCGGATATACTGGCTTTGGACGGTAAAAAGAAAAAACGGCTTGCCAATGTAGACAAAATAGAATATGTGAGCGCAGGAATAAAAAGATTCGTGCCGTTGAACGACAACACATTCGGAGAAATATTGATTGACGGTGGACTTGTACTCGCTGTGAAATATTCGGGAAACGTTGTTAAAACAAGTGAAAATGGCAAGAGTATCACAAAGATTTCGTTAAACAAACTGTTGGATTCCGGACGTCCGTTGCCCGATGGTATTGCGATAACGGTCGATAGCGTTTATTATTTTGTCAAGCAGAGAGATACGCAAAAGATGTTTTATTTGCCCGGTACAAATATAACGAAGGCGACTCATGCGGGAATCGTCAGACTGTTCGCTAAAAACAAGTCGGAAATCAATACATTCATTGAGAGCAATAAGACAGATTTTTCATCTTTCGAAAGTCTAAAAAAATTAGTTGAATTTTGTGAGCAATACACTGATTAATAGTAAAATCTTTCGTCCCGACCATAAATTTGGCGGAAATGACGAGAAGTCGGAAATTACAGTAAACAATCTGAATGTGTACATCAAAGATAATCACATTCTTAAAGACATCAATCTCTCTATTCCCGATAAGAAAATCACTTGTATCATAGGACCTTCGGGCTGCGGGAAATCGACTTTGCTGAAAACATTCAACCGTTTAATCGATTCTGTTGAAGACGTGAAAGTTACGGGGCAAGTTCTGGTCGATGGCGAAGACATTATCAGCAGCGGGCAGGAAATCACGCGTATCCGCCGAAAAATGGGACTGATATCGCAGAAACCGTGTCCGTTACCGATGTCTATATTCGACAATATTGCTTACGGATGCCGAATCCATGGAATACGTAACAGACGGAAACTCAAGATGATTGTGGAATATTATCTTAACGCTGCCGGTTTATGGGACGAAGTGAAAGACCGGTTGCGGACTCCAGCCATACGCCTTTCGACAGGGCAACAGCAACGGCTTTGTCTTGCCCGCAGTTTAGCCGTCGAACCGCAGTTTATCCTTGCAGATGAGGCAACGAGCGCACTTGACCCGATTTCGAGCAAGATTATCGAAGAACTGTTTGTGAAACTTAAACGTAATTATTCAATTGTCATGGTAACGCATACGCTCCGTCAGGCGCTAAGAATTGCCGACTACGTAATATTCATGTATCTTGGCGAAATAATCGAATCGGGCAGCGCCGAACAGGTGTTCAACAATCCGCAACACGAACTTACTAAAAAATATCTTTCAGGAATATTCAGTTAATTGATTAAAAATAAATTATAATACATTCAGACAAATGGATAAATACAAATTGACACATTTAAAAGAACTTGAAGCCGAATCGATTTATGTATTGCGCGAAGTAGCCGCACAGTTCGAACGTCCGGTGATTCTTTTTTCGGGCGGCAAAGATTCGATTGTAGTTACTCATTTGGCTTACAAGGCGTTTTATCCTTTGAAAATCATGTTTCCACTGTTGCACATCGATACGGGACACAATTTTGCCGAAACCATCGAATATCGTGACGCTCTGGTGAAAAGGCTTGGTTTGACGCTTATTGTAGGGTCGGTGCAGGAATCGATCGACACCGGACGTGTGAAAGAAGAAACCGGTTATCATGCAAGCCGTAACAGGCTACAGACTGTTACTCTGCTCGATACAATCGAAAAATACAAATTCGACGCGGCTATCGGCGGCGCCCGACGAGACGAGGAAAAAGCCCGTGCAAAAGAACGTTTCTTTTCGCACAGAGATGAATTTGGTCAATGGAATCCAAAAAATCAGCGTCCCGAACTATGGAATATTTTCAATGGAAAGAAAAATATGAGCGAACATTTCAGGGTTTTTCCGATAAGCAACTGGACGGAAATGGATGTGTGGCAATATATTTACAAAGAAAGCATCGAAATGCCTTCCATATATTTTACGCACGAACGCAAAGTGTTTAATCGCGACGGGCAATGGCTGGCTGCCGAATCATGTATGAAACTTAAATCCGGCGAAATCGTGGAAACAAAACAGGTTCGATGCCGAACAATCGGAGACATAAGTTGCACAGGATTAACTCTTTCGAAAGCCGAATCGCTCGAAGATATTATCAACGAAATCGCTGCTACGCGTATCACCGAACGAGGCGGAAGAGCAGACGATAAACGTTCCGATACGGCAATGGAAGACAGAAAGATAGCAGGATATTTCTAAAATTAAGAATGAAAAATTGAGAATTAAGAATGAATGGATATTTGGATATGGATTTGTTACGGTTTACGACAGCCGGAAGTGTGGACGACGGAAAAAGCACTTTGATTGGACGGTTGTTATACGACAGTAAATCAATCTTTGAAGACCAGTTAAAGGCTGTCGAAGCGGCATCGCAACGGAGCGGTAGCGAAGAAATGAATCTCGCCCTGTTTACCGACGGTTTGCGTTCGGAACGTGAGCAAGGAATTACTATTGACGTGGCATACAGATATTTTGCTACTCCGAAACGAAAGTTTATAATTGCCGACACACCCGGACATATACAGTACACCCGAAATATGGTTACAGGAGCATCGACCGCCGATTTGGCTGTTATTCTGATAGATGCACGTAATGGAACGACAGAACAGACTGTGCGACATTCCTATATCGCATCGTTGCTGGCAATACCTTATATTATAGTATGTATTAACAAAATGGATCTGGTAAACTTTTCCGAAAAAGTATTCGAGAATATAAAACTGAAATATAACGATATAATGGACAAATTGCAGTTAAAAAACGTGCAATTTATCCCTGTTTCGGCAAAATTCGGCGACAATGTGGTTGACAGTTCGGCAAATATGCCATGGTATGCCGGCACTACGTTGATGAATATGCTGGAAACTACTGTGACAGACCATAAAACAGATATTGCGGACATGCGTTTTCCGGTACAGTACGTCATCAGACCTGTTTCGGACAAATTCCATGATTTTCGGGGATATGCGGGACGTTTGTCGGGCGGCGTGTTGAAAAAGGGAGACGCTGTAACCGTTATGCCTTCGGGACAACATTCGACAGTGGCAGCAATCAATCAGTGCGACAAAGAGTTGGATGAGGCGTTTACTCCCGATTCCATCACCATACAACTGACTGACGATATAGACGCAAGCCGGGGCGATATCATTGTGGGTGAGGGCGAAACGCCTTCAGTGTCGCAGGATATACACATTATGGTCTGCTGGTTTAATGAAAATCCGTTACATGTTAATAACAAGTACATTATCATGCATGCGACAAAAGAAACCGTAGCGATTGTTAAAAATATCGAAAATGTTGTCAACATCAATACTCTTGAGCCAGAACCCGGATCTACAACATTAAAAATGAACGAAATAGCGTCAATACAAATTAAAACGGCTCAACCTTTGGTTTTCGATTCATACAAAAAGAACCGTACGACCGGTAGCCTTATCTTTGTTGATGTCAATACTTTCGAAACTTTAGGCGCAGGAATGATTATTTGAAATATATTGAAATAATGAATAAAAATACTGTTACAGAATTAAATAGCAAATTTTCAGACGCAAATCCAGAAAAAGTCCTCGAATATTTTTTTGATTTGTTGAGCGATCGTATAGCCTTGTCGTCGAGTTTAAGTCTCGAAGATCAGATATTGACCGACATCATCGTGAATATCAAGCCGAAAGCACGGATTTTCACGTTGGATACAGGACGCCTGTTTCCCGAAACGTACGACCTGATTGACAGAACGAATGACAGATACGGAATAAGAATTGAAATATTTTTCCCGAACTGCCTGGACGTGCAGGAAATGGTAAACACCGACGGCATCAACCTTTTTTACGAAAGCGTCGAAAAACGGAAAAAATGTTGCCATGTTCGTAAGATAGAGCCGCTTAGACGTGCTTTTGCCGGACTGGATGCGTGGATATGCGGATTGCGGAAAGAACAGTCGGTTACACGTCACAACATGCAGATGATCGAATGGGACGAAGGAAATAATTTGTTGAAAATCAATCCGTTGATTGACTGGACGGAACAACATGTATGGGAATATGTCAAAACCCGCAACGTGCCGTACAACAAACTCCACAATAACGGTTTTCCGAGCATCGGTTGCCAACCTTGCACCCGTGCTGTCGAACCGGGCGAAGATATCCGCGCCGGTCGCTGGTGGTGGGAATCTCCAATCCACAAAGAGTGCGGATTACACAAAATCAACACAACAAACGAACAAATAAACAAATGTCAAAAACATTTGAAATCAATATTATGAGAAAAAAAAATTGGTGGATAATATTTTTTTACTATTTTTGACCTCAAAATTGGTAAAAAATTGCCATATAAAAATTAAAAAAGTAGTATGAATTAAAAAAAGAAATGTAGTATGAAAAAAGTAGTTTTGACTTTGACTCTAATCGGGTTATTTTCATTCAATTTGTATTCGCAGGATGACGCGAATAAGGTTATCGACCTTTATAATCAGGTTGTACAGGCTGCACAGTCTGAAGACTATGCTTCGGCTATAACAAAAGCAGACGAAGCGTACGCTATCACTAAAACTGTTTCGGAAGGAACAGAAGAGGTTAAAGCAAACCTCGAAAAGATTATCCCTCAATTATATTTGGGGAAAGCAAAAAAATCTCTTGCAGATTCGAAATTCGAAGAGGCAATGACGGATTTTAATAAAGCGGCAGAGGAAGCAAAGAAATTCAACAATGCTGAAATAGCGCAGGATGCCGCCGAATCTATCGCCAAAGTGTATCTGGCTCAAGGGAATGATTTGTTTAAAACCGACGATTTCGAAGGCGCCATAGCAGCGTTCGACAAAGCGCTGGCTATCGACACAACAAATGCTCAGGCTTATCTGTACAAAGGCATGTCGTTATCGAAACTCGGAAAAACAGAGGAAGCCGTTGATATTCTTGAGAAAACAATCGAAGTAGCAAATGCAGCCGACGACACCAAAGTCGCAAGCAATGCCACCACTTTGATAGTAAGTACCTATACCAGAGCGGCGGCAGATGCTCAAAAAGCAAAAAAATGGGCAGATGTTGTGACAAATGCCGAAAAGGCTTTATCGTACAACCCCGAAAAGACAACTCAACTGTTGCAGTTAGTCGATTTGGGCAACCTCCAGCAGGGCGCAGCATTGGCAGCGACTAATAAAACAAAAGCATGTCAGTTCTTGAAAAAAGTCAAAAATGACGAAAAACTGAAAGCTAACGCTGACCAATACTTGAAATCTATAGGTTGTAATTAAAATCCTTAATATCGCATTTTCGTTTTCATTTTTTAAAAATTTTAAGCCAAAGAGGATATTCGAATGAGTATCCTCTTTTTAATTGTAGATTTACGATTGTAGATTTACTAAAATCGTAAATCTAAAGTAAAACAGTTCATTTTTTGCGTTTTATGGAAAAAAATTTTGATATTAAAAAAAATCATTATATTTGCAGTCTTAAAAAAATTAACATGCATAGTTTGATGAGCGAAGAAAATGAAATAAAAATTATTGGAGCGCGGGTACACAATTTAAAAAATATCAACGTTACTATACCGAGGAATAAACTCACGGTTATCACCGGATTGAGTGGAAGCGGCAAGTCGTCGCTGGCGTTCGACACTATTTACGCCGAAGGGCAGCGGCGATATTTGGAAACCATGTCGGCTTATGCACGGCAATTTCTGGGAGTTCCCGAACGTCCTGATGTCGAATATATCACGGGACTTAGCCCGGTCATATCTATAGAACAGAAGACCACGAACAAAAATCCGCGTTCTACCGTCGGGACGATTACCGAAATATACGATTTTCTCCGTCTGTTGTATGCCCGCGCAGGTATTGCATACTCGTACCTTACAGATGAACAGATGGTTAAATACAACGACAGTCAAATTGTAGAAATGATAATCGGAAAGTTCAGCGGCAGGAAAACCGCTATTTTGGCGCCCATAATCAGGGGCAGAAAAGGTCATTACAAAGATTTTTTCGAGCAATGGAGTAAAAAAGGCTTCAACTGGGCAAGAATAGACGGCGACATGACAGAACTTGTCGTTGAAATGAGACTCGACCGTTACAAAACTCACTTCATCGAAATCCTTGTCGATAAATTGATTCCTTCGAGCAAAGACGAAAACAGGCTGAACGAATCTGTCGCCTTGGCGATGAAACACGGGAAAGGCATAATCATGACTCTCGACATGGAAAGCGGCGAAACCCGTTATTACAGTCGGATGTTAATGTGTCCGTCCACTGGGATTTCGTATGCCGAACCTGCTCCGCACAGTTTTTCGTTCAACTCTCCGCAGGGCGCCTGTATGCGCTGTAACGGTTTGGGTGTCATACCCGAAGTGGACATGAAAAAAATCATTCCCAATCCCGAAACAAGTATCAGGAAAGGCGGCATTATCCCGCTTGGAATGTACAGAGACAACATAATTTTCGCAAAATTGTCGGCTATTGCGCGCAAATACAATTTTAACCTCAACGACAAGATTAACGACATTCCCGAAGAGGCGATGAACGTCATCCTTTACGGGACGGAAGAACCGTTGAGAATCGACAATTCCGTCGGCGTTTTATCGCCATATATGCTTAATTTCGAGGGATTACTGAATATCCTTTACGATCCTGTATCGGCAGAAAAAGAAGAATCGGAAACAGCAAAAACCGACCGTTACATTCGATATGTTAAATGTCCCGAATGCGAAGGGTCAAGACTGAAAAAAGAGGCTCTATATTTCCGTATTGCCGGCAAAAATATTGCCGAAATTTCAGCAATGAGCATCGCCGAACTGTATGATTTCCTTTTAAATATCGACGATAAACTGACTAAAAAGCAGAAAGCCATTGCTACGGAAATCCTGAAGGAAATAAGTGTCCGTCTGGAGTTTTTGAAAGATGTAGGTTTGAGTTATCTTTCACTGGACAGAAGTACACGTTCGCTCTCGGGCGGCGAAAGTCAGAGGATACGGCTGGCTACGCAGATTGGTTCCAAGTTGGTGAACGTCCTGTATATACTCGATGAACCGAGTATCGGACTGCATCAGCGCGACAATCTGCAACTAATCAATTCGTTGAAACAACTCAGGGACGCCGAAAACTCGATAATCGTGGTCGAACATGATGAAGAAATGATACGCGCCGCCGACCATCTTGTTGATATTGGACCATTTGCCGGAGAACATGGCGGCGAAGTCATCGAAGAAGGTCATCCTTCCGACGTTCTCAGAGGCGATTCGCTGACAGCACAATATCTCGACCGGCGAAAAAAAATTGTAATACCGAAAAAACGCAGGAAAGGCTCCGGAAAATCAATTGTCCTGAAAGGCGCTACAGGTAATAATCTCAAAAATGTGACTGTCGAATTTCCGTTGGGCAAATTTATCTGTGTCACAGGAGTGTCGGGAAGCGGGAAATCGTCGTTGATAAACGAAACTTTGCAGCCGATACTTAGCAAACATTTTTACCACAGTTTTCAGGATCCTTTGCCTTATGAATCGATATCGGGTATAGATTTAATCGACAAAGTTGTCGAAGTTGACCAGACTCCTATCGGGCGTACACCTCGTTCAAATCCTGTGACTTACACCAACGTATTCGGTCATATCCGCAAACTGTTCGAGGCAACGCCCGAAGCAAAAATCAGAGGATACAAAGCCGGACGTTTTTCGTTCAACGTAAAAGGCGGAAGATGTGAGGAATGTAAAGGCGCCGGAGTGCAGATTATCGAAATGAATTTCCTCCCCGACGTGCACGTTACATGCAAAAACTGTGGCGGTAAACGTTACAACAGGGAAACGCTCGAAGTCCGTTATAAAGGTAAGACTATCAACGAAGTTCTTGATATGACGATTGAAGAAGCCTTCGTTTTTTTCGAAAAAATTCCGTCGATATCCCAATATCTCAAAACCCTGCTCGACGTAGGTCTTGGCTATGTGAAACTCGGACAGCCAAGTACTACGCTTTCGGGCGGCGAAAGTCAGCGTGTGAAACTTGCATCAGAACTCGCTAAACGCGACACAGGCAAAACATTCTACATCCTCGACGAACCTACTACAGGATTGCATTTCGAAGATGTCAGGGTTTTATTGGGCGTGCTCAATAAATTGGTTGACAGGGGAAATACTGTTTTGGTGATAGAACATAATCTCGATGTAGTGAAAATGGCGGATTATATCATCGACCTCGGAATGGAAGGCGGAGCAGACGGCGGCGAAGTGCTTTGTACCGGAACGCCGGAAGAAATTGTTAAACAAATGAAAGGGTACACGGCAAAATACCTGAAAAAAATTCTTGATTGTTGATGAATAATATTTCATTCTGTAATCTCAGAATAGGATACAATTCCAGCAAAGACGGCAAATTTCCGGTAATGTCGTCGGTGGTAAACAATCACGGACTCATTGTGTTACTTGGTCGAAACGGGGTAGGAAAAAGTACTTTGTTACGTACTTTGGCGGGTTTGCAATCTCCTGTTTCGGGCGAATTGAAATTGATGGGCAAAGATATTTCGCAATATTCACAAAGAGAAAAATCGTCTTTAATCAGTTTTGTATCAACCGAAAAACCGGATATCGCAAATATGACGGCTTTCAATCTTGTCGCCTTAGGCAGATATTCTTACACAAACTGGCTCGGCTCGCTGAACGACAGCGACGAACAGGTTGTCCGTAATTCGATGAAAATTGCCGGCATTTCGCATCTTGCCGACGACAATATCAACGAAATCAGCGACGGAGAACTGCAACGCGTAATGATTGCCCGAACGCTGGCACAGGATACGCCCGTCATTATCCTTGACGAACCGGTCGCTTTCCTCGACATGCCAAACAAATTCGAAATACTGTTGTTGCTTCGCAATTTGGCGTGGAACGAAATGAAAACCATAATCTTATCCGCTCACGACTTGGATATTGCCATACGTCTGGCGGATATGTTATGGATAATGACTAAAGAAAATCTCGAACAAGGCGCTCCCGAAGATTTTGCTCTAAAACACGGTTTCGAAGCGATATTTAAGGATACGGGAAT
The DNA here is from genome assembly GCA_031278135.1 of Prevotellaceae bacterium. Classification (GTDB taxonomy): domain Bacteria; phylum Bacteroidota; class Bacteroidia; order Bacteroidales; family UBA932; genus JAIRLF01. The sequence goes on from JAITKY010000111.1 coordinate 14,684, forward strand.
ATTTTTCGACTACAAAACGGGAATTATCGATGCCGGAATAAATCTCTCAAAAGAAATTTCTCTTGTGTGCGACAACATCAATACAGCGTTCTGGTTGACTAAAGCATTTAACCGTCTGGGATTTCGTACTTCGGAAAATGCCAAAATATCTGTCGAAGTAAAAAACGGTAATTATATCTTCAAAAAAGATAAGGTCGAAAAAGAATTTTGTTCGATCTACGAACTTTGTAGAGCGTTGTCCAGCGCTATTCGGTGATGATCAGCGGAGTTATCCCCGTAAAACCGGATAGCAAGTAAACGAGATCTATACGTGGAATGGAAAAAAACCGTACCTTTGTACATTAAAAATGTATAAAAAATGGTCGCATCAAAAGTTTATTTTACTAATCTCAGGACAACTCCGTCGAGCAATTTATTGACTAAAATGGAGCGGCTTGTCAAACGGGCAGGCATCGAAACTATTGATTTTAAGAATCAATTTGTCGCTATCAAGATACATTTCGGCGAACCGGAAAATCTGGCGTTTATACGTCCGAACTATGTAGCGCGCATAGCGTCATTACTTCGTCAATTGGGCGCTAAACCTTTTCTTACGGACAGCAATACACTGTATTCCGGACGTCGTTCCAATGCTGTCGATCACATTCAGAGCGCTATGGAAAACGGTTTTAATCCCATTTCGGCAAAATGCGATGTGATTATCGCCGACGGACTGAAAGGCGCCAATTATCGCGAAATACCGATTGACGGCGAATATTGCAAGTCGCCAAAAATAGGAACAGTGATTGCCGACACTGATATTGTTTTAAGTATGAATCATTTTAAGGGACATGAACAGTCGGGTTTCGGCGGCGCTCTGAAAAATCTCGGCATGGGCAGCGCCAGCGTAGGCGGAAAATTGGAGTTACATTCGGCATCGAAACCTGTGATCAACCGTGAATCGTGTATGGGATGCAATGTGTGTGCAAAAAACTGCGCTCACGACGCAATAAATCTCGACAGCAGAAGGATTGCAGGTATCGATTATAGTAAATGTGTCGGTTGTGGACAGTGTATCGCTCTGTGTCAGTACGGGGCGGCAGTGATGGGTGACGATGAAACATCCGAACGGCTAAATTATAAAATCGCTGAATATGCTAAGGCTGTCGTTCGGGATAAACCTCATTTTCATTTGAATTTCATCATGAACGTGTCGCCCGAATGTGATTGCTGGAATCATAATGACGCGGCTATAATTCCCGATTTGGGTATTGTCGCCTCGTTCGACCCTGTCGCTCTCGACCAAGCCTGCGCCGACCTGATAATAAAAGCGCCAATTCTAAGCGGCAGCAAGTTAGCCGAAAAATATCCGCACGACCATGCCAAAGGAAAAGATAAATTCCGTATGGTTCACCCAGATACCAACTGGCAGACAGGACTGGAACACGCCGAAAAAATCGGACTGGGAACACGACTGTATGAACTTGTACAATTGTAGAAAGGTATTGTAAATCTGCGTTTCGTACCGAAACGAAAAGCGAAAAGACGCTTATGACTTCATTATCGTTGTGCTAATCGTGGCTATTGTCTTTTGTTTTATCGCCGTCGAAAGAGAAAGTATTGATTATCCCCATAACCCGGCGCACATAGTCCCTTTTATCGAAACGTGGAGCATAGATATAACCTTCGACGGTAATTATACGTCGTCTATTTAGATCGATATATGATCGACTTACGAAAGGTCCTCCCATGTAATCGTTGACAAGTTCCCACAGTCCCCGTAATTCACCGTACAGTAATCCATTGAATTTCTTTATTTCCAGTTCGGGCATAATGAGTTTTGTTGTCGTCATCCAACTGCTGTCTCTTGCGCCGTGAACTTTTTCTTTCATGATCGAATCTCTTTTGTTAACCAAATAGTTAACAGTAAATGTACTGTCGTCAACAAAAGGATACGAATACACGAAAACACCGATACTGTTATGATTCGATCGAGTTTCGAGCCATATAAACCCGGCGTCGTTTCTCATTACCGTATAATAGCCCGAAGGTACGTGTAAATCAATGTAGAAGCGTTTTTTTATCGTCTGGTTTATCGTTGTGTCGGAAAACGCTTTGACATTTTTCGACTGACGTTCCAATTCTGCCTGTTCGTAAAGGGTTATCATGTATTCACGCTTATCGCTCAATATTTTAGCGATAGACGAAATATCGGGACCAATTGCGTTGAGCACGATTTGCGGGGTAGCCCAATGGTCGTGTTTTATGGTCAGTTTTGGTTCTGACAGTTCGGTGGAAATGCTTATCAACAAGATATTTCTGTGTTTTTGCATCACCGGCAGGAACGACGAATTTGCTACTGGAATCAGAGTGTAAAACTTTTCGGGCTGTGCCAGACCCGGATAAGGCTTTTCGAATATCGAGCGGATAGTGTCGCCGACTTCCGAATCCCAGTGATTATTTTCGATAATCACCAACAATTCCCCGATTTTACCCGTTGCGCCCGGTTTGGGGAGGTTTACGTTGCCACCGCAGGAAACAGCAGACATTAAAACAATTGCAATAATTGACGCACATAATAACCGTTTCATAACTTATAAAAAATTTAATACTGTAACTAATTTAATATATGCCTGACGATATCGTTTCCGATAGCATAAATCATTATGAACAACAATATTACCATTCCTACTATCTGAGCATGAGTCAGAAACTTGTCGCTCGGTTTTCGTCTCGTAATCACTTCGTACAGTAAAAACATAACATGTCCTCCATCAAGTGCCGGTATCGGCAATAAATTCAATACCGCCAGCATAATCGATAACAATGCTGTTATGTCGCAAAATCTGTGCCAATCCCATTGTGCTGAGTAAATATTTCCTATCGAAATGAAACTGCCCACTTGTTTGTAAGTTTTTGTTTTGGGTGTAGCCATCAGGCGCAGTTCGCATAATTGGTCGCATAGACGTGTTTTAGCTTTCGCCAGACCGGCGGGAAACGCTTCCGGAATCGTGTAAGTTTTTTTCGTAAAATCGTAAAAATCTGCCATCTCGATTTTCAATTCGACGCCAATCATACCTTTTTTGTTTACCTCGACCGGGATATTTATCTGTATATCGCCACGTCGGACTTTCAGTTCGACGGTTTTTTCTTTATTTGCAGCGAAAATATTCTGTATTTCTCTGATATTGTTGGTAATAATTCCATTGACGCCAATAATTTCGTCGCCGGATTTAAGTCCTGCGAATATGTTGAACGACGAATCGGGGACGCTTTTTATCACAAATGGGATATATGGTCTAATGAAGTTGTTTTTAACCATATATGGTATGTAAGTGTAATAGTCGGGCGAGATATTTACTGTTTCGTCGCCTCGTTGCAGGCTGATGTCCATCTCTCTGTATAATACCATTTTCCTGTATACGTCGAAAAACGATTCTACAGGTTTTCCATTGATAGTGAGAATTTTGTCGCCGTCGCGAAAGCCCATTTCCATGGCGACCGAATCGCATAGAATACCGTATTTCAAATCTTTGTTTGCCAGATATTCTTCGCCCCAGTACGCCAGCATTCCGACGTAGATGACAAATGCGAGTATGACGTTAAATAACACGCCTCCAAGCATTATCAGCAATCTCTGATATGCCGGTTTACTCCTAAATTCCCACGGTTGCGGTTCGTTTTTCAGCGTTTCGGTATCCATCGATTCGTCGATCATTCCGGCGATTTTGCAATATCCGCCGAGTGGCAACCAGCCAACGCCGTATTCTGTCTCCGAATTTCGGGGTTTGTGCCTGAACAGGGCAAATTTGATGTCGAAAAACAGATAAAATTTCTCGACCCGTACTTTAAACATCCGGGCGAAAATGAAGTGTCCAAACTCATGTATTAATATCAAAATCGACAGTGACAGAATCAGTTGTGATGCTTTAATAAGGATTTCCATTTCTTTTTTTATTACTTTATTTCTTTTATAATTTTATATTTAATAACGCGCAAAGGTATATCATTAAAATCATTTTACAGTATATTTCGTATAAATTAATTTGACATTTTTGTGTAACAGCATAATTTAAAGAGGATTCGGGCGCCAACATTTGCGTCCCATTCGCTGGAATCCGAGGGCGAAACTTCGCTTAAATCGAACCCCGCAACCCGTCTTCCCGACAAAACGACCTGTTTTATCAGATACATCGCCTGCTCAAACTCCAATCCGCCAGGAACAGGTGTCCCCGTACCCGGACAAAGATATGGACACAGTCCGTCGATGTCGAAACTGATATATACGTTCCCAGGCAAATGCGAAATGATCTCGGCGCATTGAGCGTTCCACGTTTCGCCTTCGTACTGTCTTTCTTTGAGATAATTGTCGTAGAATGTCGTGATTTTGTCATTGTTGTGCGACAGTTTTTCTTCTTCTTCGCAAAAGTCCCGCACGGCAACCTGAACTAATTTCGATATCCCGCTTAACTCGTTGATAACATTATACATTATCGACGCATGGGAATGTGTGAATCCTTCGTAAGCGCGGCGCAAATCGGCATGAGCGTCGATATGCAAAATCCCTGTTCCCGGATGTTTTTCGGATACAGCTTTTATCAGTCCGAAAGGTGTACTATGTTCTCCGCCTACGACTGCGGCGATTTTCCCTTTGTCCAAAATGCTCTGAGCCGCATTGTAAACCATGAAATTAACAATCTCCGACGACTGATTAACCTGATTCACCAAAGGGATGATTTCCTTATCGGCGACGTTACCGCCCTCTTCGAGGTGCCGGATAATATTTTCGGCAACGGCTCTGTTATCCTTGTTCGACCGGTGCAAATCGAGCATTGTGTTCGAGATTTTTATTTCCCAAGCGTTTTCCAAATCCGGGTCAAAAAGGTCGATTTGTACCGACGCATCCAAAATCGCTTTTGGACCGCCGGATGTTCCTGCTTTATAGGACGTTGTCACGTCCCACGGAACAGAAATAATTTCGATATCTCCCTCGCCGTAGCCGTACGGCAAAGCAAAAAAATTCCCGTTCGGACGCCCTAACTCATTAGGATTAAATGTTGTATATCGTGTCATACCCTTTACTTTTTTTGCAAATGTACATGAAAATTTCGAATTTCCAAGTACATAAAATAAAAATCAAGACCACCGAGTTCTGCTTTAAATTGAAGACTTGCAAACAGTATATGATTTGTTTGATCAGCAAATTGCATTATATCTGAATAACATGGAGAAAATTTTCCTTCTGTTTTTCTTTCGTTTCCCGTAATTTGTCAGGTAAAAACCATCTGGCCAGCTTAAAAAAAAACATTCCATACTTTATACTTTTTTATCAAAAAACTGTGTCTCATTTCGACGGCAAAAGTATTTGATAATGGTGGAGTCCATACTGTACAGATCGTATTTTTTTACTCTCCAGACTGATTTTTACTACAACATTTTGTTTTTGTTGCGTTTTTGCAAAAAAAATCCAGCTCAATTGAGAAAAAACATTATCCTTAAATCCGCACGAATCCAGAAAAAGACCTAATACAAAGTGTTGTTAATTACGCAATTAACAAACACTTTGCACAAGTCGAAAATTTCACCTAATTTTACGCCATCAAACAATTAAAATTAAGACAATGAAATTTTACA
>JAITKY010000177.1 GCA_031278135.1 Prevotellaceae bacterium
GGCTAAAATAAATTGGCAATTTACTACAGAAGATGCGAGGATAAAACTACTAAAACTTTATCCGACATTCAAGGAGTGACATGACACTACCTGAGTAGTTATAATTTTTTAACTGCAATTTTTAATATTGATTTATCCATTTCGATCTTTATGGCATCAACAGCGGGAATGTCTACGAGTTCGATATTTTGGGATAATGTCTGTCCTGCGATATAATCCTTAAAATCAGCCAAAGCCATTTCGACGTCGGGATTGCGCTCAATCGTAACGCTGATTTTGTCGGTAACGTCGAAATCCATGTCTTTGCGTATGTTTTGGATACGGTTTACAAGTTCGCGGGCAACGCCTTCACGACGAAGTTCTTCGGTAACAGTAACGTCTAAGGCTACCGTCAGCGATCCTTCGGACGTAACCAACTGTCCAGGAATGTCTTCTAACAGAATCTCGACATCGGAGATTGCCAATTCCGCTTCGCCCGATTGAAGGTTGAGAATATATTTTCCTTCACGTTCGAAACTGTTTATATCGTTTTGAGTTAGAGCGGCAACGGCGGCGGAAATCTCTTTCATCCGTTTCCCGAATTTAGCGCCCAAAACTTTGAAATTCGGTTTGATTTTTTTCACCAAAACTCCGGAAGCGTCTTTGATAAACTCAAGTTCTTTGACGTTTACTTCATTCAGAATTAACTGTTTCACCGCTTCGATATGTTCCTGTATACTTTCGTCAAGAACAGGCACCTGCATCTTTGCCAGCGGCTGCCGTACTTTTATATTTACTTTCCGGCGCAGAGCCAGAACCATCGACGACAACTGTTGCGCCAAAGCCATCTTTTCTTCGAGTTTTTTATCTACCAAATTGTTGTTGCACAACGGGAACAGGCTTAAATGCACCGATTCGCATTTTCTGTCGTCCGAAACCGCCGTAAGGTCCTGAAACAAAACGTCGGCATAAAAAGGCATTATCGGCGCCGACAGTTTCGCAATCGTCTCCAGACAATAGTAAAGCGTTTGATATGCAGCGATTTTATCCTTCGATCCTTTGTCGCCTCCCCAAAACCGTTTCCTGTTCAGACGCACGTACCAGTTGCTAAGATTGTCATTGACAAAGTCCTGAATCAGACGTCCCGCCTTAGTCGGCTCGTAACTGTCATAATTCCTGTCAACTTCTTCGATGAGAGTATTTAACAGCGACATTATCCAACGGTCGATTTCGGGACGTTCTTCGACCGGAACCTGCAGAGCGGTGTTGTCGAAACCGTCGATATTAGCGTAAAGGGCAAAGAACGAATAAGTGTTGTACAACGTACTGAAAAACTTGCGTTTCACTTCGTCCATTCCTTCGATATTAAACTTCAGGTTGTCCCATGGCGATGCGTTAGTGATCATGTACCAGCGCAGCACGTCGGAGCCGTATTCTTCGATAACATCAAACGGGTCAATAGCATTCCCCAGACGTTTCGACATTTTGGCGCCGTTTTTGTCGAGTACCAGCCCGTTGGAAACGACATTTTTGAACGAAACGGCATCGAAAACCATTGTAGCAATTGCATGTAATGTGAAAAACCATCCTCTTGTCTGGTCAACGCCTTCGGCAATGAAATCGGCGGGAAATATTTGTCCGGAATCGAGCGTTTCTTTGTTTTCGAACGGATAGTGTGCTTGTGCAAAAGGCATTGCGCCGCTGTCGAACCACACGTCGATAAGGTCAATTTCGCGATACATTTTTTGTCCCGAATCCGACACAAGCACAATATTATCGACATAAGGTCTGTGAAGGTCGATTTTACTGTAGTTTTCGTCCGAATAATCGCCTGCGATAAACCCGTCGAACGGATTTTTTTCCATAAATCCGGCATTTACCGATTTTTCGATTTCGGTAACGAACTCCTGCATCGAACCGATACATTTTTCTTCGCTTTTATCTTCTGTACGCCAGACAGGTAGTGGTGTTCCCCAATAACGGCTGCGACTGAGATTCCAATCCTGAAGATTTTCCAACCATTTGCCGAACCGTCCTGTTCCGGTGCTTTCAGGTTTCCAGTTGATGGTGTTGTTCAGTTCGATCATTCTTTCGCGTGCGGCTGTCGATTTGATAAACCAACTGTCTAATGGATAGTATAATATTGGCTTATCCGTACGCCAGCAGTGGGGATAATTATGTACTTGTTTTTCGATTTTAAACACTAAATTCTGCTGTTTAAGCATCAACGACAACTCCAAATCCAGCGAGATGTCGTCTTCCGTAAGTTCCGGATCGTAAGCGTTTTTGACAAACCGTCCGGCAAATTCGCCGTACAGTTCCACGTTTACATTGTTTTTAACAAAATCGTCGTCGAGATCTTCGATACGGAAATATTTTCCTGTCAGATCAACCATCGGGCGGCGGCTTCCGGCTTTGTCAATCAGCATCAAAGGCGGGACATTGTTTGCTTTTGCAACACGGTCGTCGTCGGCGCCGAAAGTGGGAGCGATATGCACTATTCCCGTACCGTCTTCCGTCGTAACGAAGTCGCCAACAAGAACTTTGAACGCTCCTTCGCCCGGATTTACCCAAGGAATAAGTTGCTCATACTTTATTCCGGCAAGTTCTTTTCCTTTACATTTCCCCAAAACTTTGAACGGAACAAGTTTATCTCCTTGTTTATAACTGTCGAGGTCAGCGTTTTCGGCTTTTTTATTGAAATGAGCATACAGCAAAGGCTCACTCAAAATGGCATACATCGGCGTTCCGGTATATGGATTAAACGTCTGTACAACAACATAATCTATTTCGGGACCAACAGCCAGAGCCGTGTTCGACGACAACGTCCATGGCGTTGTCGTCCATGCAAGGAAATAAGTATTCGTATCGACATTGACATTCAGAATTTTGTTGAGATTTTCGATGTCGTCACCGCTTATCCTGAACTGCGCAACGCAAGTGGTGTCTTTAACGTCCTTGTAACATCCGGGCTGATTCAACTCGTGCGAACTCAATCCCGTACCCGCAGCCGGCGAATATGGCTGTATTGTGTATCCCTTATACAGAAGATTCTTGTTATACAACTGTTTAAGCAGCCACCAAAGTGTTTCGATATATCTGTTATCATAAGTGATATACGGGGCATCCATATCGACCCAATAGCCCATTTTGCGTGTAAGTTCCTCCCACTCTTTGGTATATCGCATCACATCCTTACGACAGGCGGCATTATAATCTTCGATGCTGATCTTTTTGCCAATGTCTTCTTTTGTGATTCCCAACGCTTTTTCGACACTGAGTTCGACGGGCAAACCATGCGTATCCCATCCTGCTTTGCGATTGACTAAAAAACCTTTCATAGTCTTGTAACGACAGAAAATATCCTTTATCGACCGTGCAATGACGTGGTGAATCCCCGGCATTCCATTTGCCGAAGGTGGTCCTTCATAAAAAACAAACGCACGAGCACCCGATCTTTCGTTCAAACTTTTGCGGAATATATCATTTTTGTCCCATTCCGCTAAAACATCCTTGTTTATTTGAGACAAGTTAAACTCCTTGTATTCTCGAAACTTAGCCATACTTTTAACAATGCTGCTTACTAATTTTATACATCTTAATTCAGCCCGCAAAATTAGTATTTTTATTTTATTCCGGTAAATTTGATCAGAATTTGCAGAATTATAGAATTATCAGAATTCTGTACAAT
>JAITKY010000242.1 GCA_031278135.1 Prevotellaceae bacterium
ACTGCTTTCATGTTAATCCAAAACGCAAATTCAAAATCACAAATAATTCTTAGCTCATTGAGCCATTTAGTACTGCTTCCGTTGAGCCTGTGCCGAGACGGTGTACTCCCTGTTGCAAATATCCTACAGCGGTATTCCAGTCGCGGATGCCGCCCGAAGGTTTTACTTTCATCCTGTTTCCCACTGTACGAAGCATTACGTCAATGATTTCCGGAGTAGCGCTTCCGGGTCCGAATCCTGTGGATGTTTTCACAAAATCGGCGCCGGCCTGGAGCGACAATTCACAGGCTTTGGCAACCTGTTCGAGCGTGAGAAATCCGCTTTCCTGTATCACCTTCACTGTAACATTCGCCATGTGAGCCACATCGACCACCGTACGTATATCTTTCACCACATATTTGTATTCACACGAAAGAAATTTGCCGATGTTCATCACCATATCTATTTCGTCAACGCCGTTGATAATTGCCTGTTTTGCCTGAAAAGATTTAACCAGCGCAGTATCAGCGCCATGAGGGAAACTCAACACGCACGACACTTTCACGCCCGAACCCTTTAACAGTCGAGCCGCCAATTCAACATCACAGGGACGAACGCACATGCTCGCCACTTTTTCGCGGATACACATCGCCGCATTTTTTTCGATATCAGCCGCTGTCATGTTGGGTTTCAACACCGCGTGGTCGATAGTAGCTGCAACTTCTGCTCTTGTATATTGTTTCATATTTTGTTATAAATTAATGCATTCGCGGCCTCCGGTGATATTGACAGACTGTCCGGTCATATAGTCGGCGCCGGCAGACGCCAGAGAAGCCGTAACAGCAGCCACATCCTGCACGGTAGCCAATCGTTTCAGCGGTATTTTGGCTGTGAATTTTTTTACTACTTCGTCCTTTGGCATTTGCAGATTAACCGTATATCCAGCCGAAACATTTGTCCACACACCCGAATTATCTGTAATATCGGGACATACGCAGTTTACATTGATATTGTAATCGGCGAGTTCGTATGCAAGCGCCTGAGTGAAAGAGATAATCGCTCCTTTGGCAGCGCAGTAATGACTCATCAGCGCCGAACCGGTTTTGCCCGATTTTAAATCAGTAATCACAACAGTAGCGCCGTCTTCGATTAACTGCTGAGCCACAGCCTTTCCGATAGCGCCTGCTGCACCTGTAATAAGCGCTGTTTTACCTGAAAAATCTAAAATTTTCATTATATCCAATCAGATTAATCAACTTATTTTCCTAAAAAATAATCGTTAATCGATTTAACCTGATGACGAACAGCCTCATTTGCATGGACATTGGCTACTTCCGTAATGATAGCGCCCTGAGGTCCTGCAAATTGCCAGTGATGTGTGAACACTTTCGACAGAGGAACAAACTCGCCCGGAAGCGTTTTAATTACATTTTTGACCGTTACGCCTCCTGTGTGAGCCGCTGGAATTTTGATTTCGGGAAACGACGCCAGATTGTCGTCGCCTTCGCCGACGATATAACTCAAACCATTACGCACTAACCATCCTTCCATTTTCGCCGGCAAGTCGTTGTCCGGTTTTTCGTGCCAGTGTTCCGGTAGCATCTGATTGGGTAACAGAAACATATCCTGTAACATATACCTGTCTTTGGTGTCGTTGGCATACATTATAGCAGCGAGACCAACTTCCGTGAAATGCCCTGTTCCATAATCGCTTACCCATAACTGAGAGCGAGTTTTGTCGGTGACAGGGTAGTTGTAATACTTCATCAGGCGGATAACAGCATCCTTGCCTGCTTCTTCGTTAAATTTGCCATCCTTGTAGAAATCGGCGTTGTTAAACTTCAGAGAATCTTTCTGACAGCACGATTTTTCTTTTTGGCAACAGCCTTTGGCAGACAATTTTTCATCCTTGTCTGTCGGTTTCTTTCCTTGCGAACATGCCGCAAGTACTACTACACATGTAATTATCAAAACTAAATTTTTCATACTTTATTATATGTAAACAATTAATATATCCTGCTTTTCGACGAATGTTCATAATAATCAGGGTTATTACCTAAAATATCGAGTACTGGCTGGCTGACTTCGTCAATCACCGTTTCCAGTTCGTTCGAGATTTCGAACAAACAAGCTTCTACATTCATTTTCAACTCGTTTATATTGCGCGAACCTACCAAAGTGGACGCCATAAACGGTTTTTTCAATATCCATATAATCGCCAGTTGAGCGACGTGGACATTGAGGTTAGCAGCGATTATCTGCAATTTACGTATCACCTCGAAGATTTCTTTTTCCGCTCCGGGTTCGCCATGACGCGATGTCCCGCCGCCCCGAAAATCAGGGAAATGCCGCGAATGAGCCTGATGAGGCGGCACATCTTCCGGTGTTTTGTAGATTCCGGCAAGCAAGCCTTGCTGCAATCCCATCGAACCGATGATACTGATGTTGTTTTCAAGACAATACGGCGCAATTTCGGCTTCGATAGCGCGGGAAACAACGTTGTACGACATCTCGTTGACATCAACTTGTACGCCTGTACGAACGACTTCTTCCATTTGAGTGCGTCCGAAATTGGACATTCCGATTGAACGTATCAAACCCTCCTTCTTCAGCGCATCGAGTTGAGCGTATGCTTCTTCGACTGTCGGAGGCGCTTCGATGATACTTTTGTCTGACGTAAAATGTTCGACTGCCAGTTTGTTGATTGGCCAGTGAAGCATATACACGTCAAGATAATCCATGTCAAGCCGTTGCAGGCTTTCGATACAGTGCTTGCGCACATTGTGACAGTTCGACGGACCGATTTTCGAAATTACGATGGCTTTATCTCTGTATCCTTTAAGCGCCTTGCCGAGTGAGCGTTCGCTTTCGCCATCGTTATACATTTCCGCCGTATCGAATGCGTTCACGCCCAAATCAAGAGCAGCATGTACAACATCGTTTACGTCTTTTTGGGATTGTTCGCCCCAATATTCGCCGCCACCAAAGGACCAGCAACCGACAGTCATTACCGATATTTCTATGTCCGATTTACCGAGTCTTACCTTTCTCATATCAATTATTTTATCATTTAAATTATTATACTGTATTAATTATCAATTATTTTATACATCTTTTATATAAAGATTCCCTTTAATTTGAAAATACAAATTTACAACATTATTTTCATTAATTGATAGTATTATTTCGATTTTTATAAAACTATTTCAACTTTTTTATTTTTATCGTTCAAATGATACAGATTTAGTAGATTTTGTTTATTTAGTGTCAGTCCGAAAATTCACACTACTCAAATTTATAGCAATTTAGATATGAAAAAAGATTGGCTATCCGGAAATACAAAGAATTTAAATATTGATAACCCTTTGCAAGTCCGGAAAGGCCGCCCATCGTTCCTCATTATTCAGTTTTTTAACTTCGCAATGACAGTCGTAATCCCTCAGCATCGACACGACGTCCACTCATAACTTCTCTACTGTTTTATTTATCACATCACCTCCGGTTTTTCGATTCCCAATATCGTAAAAAGCCGTTGGATTTCGTCTTCGGATACTCCCGCTTCGTTAGCCGCCTCATATTCGTCAATATGATTAGGCGAAATATTCAAGTATTTACGATGAAAATAATCGTATTTTATATACGAAAGCAGGTAATAGTAAATCCCTTTCGGCTCTATCATGATTGCAGCGTTCAGGTATTCCAGCATTTTGTCAATGTCGGAACGTT
>JAITKY010000283.1 GCA_031278135.1 Prevotellaceae bacterium
CAAATCAATTTTGCCTACAATTTTTATATTAATCTTCTTTCCTTCTATTTCTGTTTCCGTTTTGAAATACTCTTCCATACTGTTGTTATTATTTGATTAATAATTTTTTACAGATCCTGAGTCAGGCGTTACAATCAACAGAATTGTGGACGCTCTCGAATCCAGACACAAAGGTAATGCTTTTTTACAAAACTGCATTTTTTTTGTCAGCACGGATAAAAAATGCGAATAAATAATAGAGATTATGTCAAGTTATTTTTTATGAGAATAATTTCTCCGATTTATAACAAATTAATTTTCAAAGTTGAAAAACAAACTACCATAATCTCTAATATATAACGACTTAATAAAACTCATAAAGAGATTCGAAATGTATAACACTATTTATAATGATGTTTCCACTTATTAAAGTCGCGTAGCGACAACACTTTATTAATTGGTTATTTAAGATTTCACTCATCACTAATCCATAAAAATAGGGATATTATAACGATGATTTTTGGGGTTAAACATTTTGTAATCAATGTTATGGGCTTAGATGTTAAAATTTTGTAATCACATAAAATCACTATTTGTAGGTATTTAGTTCAGTGTTTTATTTTCATATCTTTACGCCCTCAAATAAAGGGATTTTTTAATGGTATTATTTGAATTACAATATGGTACGTCATAATCACAATCATGGAAACGTGCACAGTCACGGCGAAAAACATGAACACGTTCATGAAAATTCCGGTATTGGGATAGCGTTTTTTCTGAATCTTGCGTTCAGCGTGATAGAAATCGTCGGAGGATATTTGACTAACAGTGTAGCAATACTTTCGGACGCTTTGCACGACTTGGGCGACAGTTTTTCGCTTGCACTGGCGTGGTATTTTCAACGACTGTCGAAGAAAAAGCGCGATTCGAAATATTCGTACGGTTATCGCAGATTTTCGTTGCTTGGAGCGCTTATTAATTCGGCAGTTTTGTTGACCGGATCGATTTTCGTTATCAGCGAAAGCGTTAGCCGGCTTGCGTCGCCCGAAGCCGTTGATGCTAATGGGATGTTGATACTTGCGGTTTTCGGGATTGTCATCAACGGAATTGCCATGCTGAAACTGCGAAATCGACATTCGTTGAACGAACGCACTGTAGCGCTGCATCTGCTTGAAGATGTACTTGGTTGGACGGCAGTGCTTGTAGCGAGCGTTGTGATGATGTTCGTCAAAATTCCGGCGCTCGACCCGATATTGTCGTTGGGAATTGCCTGTTACATATTGTTTAATATCTACAACAATCTGCGTGATACATTGAGAGTTATCTTGCAGGGTACGCCCGAAAATATCGATGGTGACGAAATAGAAAGAGCACTGTTGAGCGTCGAAGGCATTGAATCTGTGCACGATTTACATCTGTGGACTATGGACGGCGAATTTAATATTTCGTCTGTTCACATCGTTGTCGGAAAAAATCGGGATAATCGCAGTATAACGGAAATAAAAAATCAGGCAAAACAGATAATGAAACAGTATAATATTCAACATTCTACCGTCGAAACGGAGCAGAGTGAAGAAAACTGTGAATACAGTGAAACATGTTGTTAAACAGTATAGTTATGGAAAATAAATTATTGGGAGAATTTAAGCCGGGCGAAAAGGGAACAGTCGAAAAACTCACTGTACTCGGACCATTGCGCAGGCGTCTGTTAGACATGGGGATAACGCCCGGAACAGAAATCATTTTTAACAAAGTCGCTCCGCTTGGCGACCCTGTCGAAATCCGTTTGCGGGGATATAAGTTGGCGATAAGGAAAACCGAAGCCGAAGCGGTGTTAATGAAAAAGGAGGATAAGTCATGAGATTTGCAATAGCAGGAAACCCGAACAGCGGTAAAACTACGCTGTTCAACTCGTTGACCGGCAGCAATGCTCATGTCGGCAACTGGCCCGGCGTGACGGTCGATAAAAAAGAAGGCGTCTATCGATTTCGACACAGCAATAATACGGTCGAAAAAATCAGCGTCATCGACTTGCCTGGTATATATTCCCTCTCGCCATATACGCCCGAAGAAGTCATTGCACGACAGTTTATTATGGACGAAAAACCCGACCTGATCATAAACATCGTCGATAGCACCAACCTCGAACGCAATCTTTATCTCACCACGCAATTGCTCGAAATGGATGTACCTGTTGTGGTTGCGCTCAACATGATGGACGTTATCAAACGAGAAGGCTCGATTATCGATTACGAAGTTTTGTCGCAGATACTCGGCATTCCGGTTGTTCCTGTCAGCGCGTTGAAATCCGGCAATGTCAAGTTGTTGATGAACAGATGTGTCGAGTACGTAAAAACGCCACGTAAAGGCTCGTCATTCCTGTCATCTACCGCCCTCGCCGAACAGTACGAAAAAGTGTTGAAACTTGTCGATGAACACAATATCAAACATCCGGTATTCCACGCTATCAAACTTCTCGAAAACGATTCTATCGAGTTGATGCACGACGCCACGCTTTCCGCCGGTATCCAAAACCTTAAATTAGAATACGAAAAAAACGAAAAACCTTTTGATTACGAAGCCGAAATTGCTGATTTACGCTATAAATTCATCACTAACAATATCAAACCCCAAGTTGTAAAGGTGCTCAAAAACACGGGAGCCGCAAGCTCCGAAAAGATCGACCGTATTTTGACGCATCGATTGTGGGGATTGCCTGTTTTTCTGGTTCTTATGTTTGCGATTTTCCATATTATTTTTTCGAAGGATTTTTTATTCTTCAAAAGTTTCGGAATCATGGAATTTGACGGTCCCGACGGGCTTTCAAGTCTGGGCATATTGCTGAAGGGTTATATGGAATATTTTCAGAATTTTGTGATGACACACACGGACTTATTTCTCAAAAACGCCGGCGCTTACGATTGGGCGCGAGGAGCAATCGTTGACGGTCTGCTGAAAGGTGTCTGTTCGGTACTAACGTTTTTACCACAGATTTTACTGCTTTTTCTGTCGCTGTCGATACTCGAAGACAGTGGTTACATGTCGCGCATAGCGTTCATTCTCGACCGTGCGTTAAGACGTTTCGGTTTGTCGGGCAAAGCGTTCATACCGATGTTGATGGGTTTTGGCTGTTCCGTTCCGGCAATGATGGGAACGCGGACATTGGAAAGCGTAAAGGAAAAACGTATGACGCTCATGCTGATACCGTTTTTTTCGTGCGGAGCGAAAATGGTAATCTGGGCGACTGTCGTTCCTGCAGTCTTCAAGAATAATGCTGATTTTGTGATCTTTTGCATTTATATCACCGGTATTGCCGTTGCGATTATCGGGGCTATAGCGCTCAAAAAAACCGTTTTCAAAGGAATCAAGTCGAATTTTGTTCTGGAACTGCCTGTATATCGTTATCCTCGCCTGAAAAGCATCTCGTTCCAACTGTGGGAAAAACTGAAAGGATTTTTGACTACCGTTACTACCGTAATAGCCGCATCGACATTGATTATCTGGTTTCTACAGAACTTCGACACAAGTCTGAATATGGTTTCCGAAAACAGTGATTCGTGTATCCTGAAAATTTTTGGCGACGCTATCAAATGGGTTTTTGTCCCGCTGGGTTTCGCCCATGGTCCCGACAACTGGAAACTGATTGTGGCGATTCTCACTGGACTGCTTGCAAAAGAAGCGGTTGTGTCCACAATGGGAGTGCTGTACAAAGCAAAAGGATACGCCACCGACACTCACGACAGCGATGCCAATGCCATATCCGGTAAAGAAGAATCGGTGACGACTGCTCTGGCTGCCAACGCTGTATTCACACCTTTGACTGCCATATCGTTTGTGGTGTTCAATCTTTTGGTTATACCCTGTTTTGCCGCCGTAGCAACCGCACGTTCGGAACTGAAAAGCGCTAAATGGACATTTTTCGTTATATTTTTCTGGTTTGCAACAGCGTGGATTATCAGTTTCATAGTGTATCAAACCGGCGTATTGCTCAAAGAAGTAAACTTGATAAACCGGATTATCGGAGTATTTATAATCGTTATAATCTTATTTTCGATTTTCCGCCGTAAAAAAAAGAAAAACAAATGCATTGGCTGCGATAAATGCCCGAAAGGAATTTAGAAATTTAGCAGGCTAATTTCAAATATCTATTTAATTTTCTACTTTTGTCTTGTAAATATTATAAGTAAAATTTAGAAAATGAGCATTGTATCGATTCTTAAAACTATTAAAGCATACGTAATTATATCCATTGGTATATTTATTTATTCATTTGCATGGAAAGCGTTTTTGATACCTAATGAGATAGCGGGAGGCGGTGTTGCCGGTGTTGCTACGGTTATATATTTCGTTTCCGGAGCAAAAATTTCGACAGGTATAACTATTTTGGTAATCAATGCTATCTTGTTGACAATAGCGTTTTATATTTTAGGCAAGGGCTTCGGAGCAAAAACGATTTATGGCGTTGTATTCCTGTCGATAATGTTTTCCGTGCTTAAATCGCCGGAAGCGATATCCAGTCAATTCAACGAAAGCGACAAACTGATTTGCGCCATTATCGGCGGTATTCTCGGCGGAGTCGGCGTAGTGCTGACTTTCAGGCAAGGAGGCAGTACCGGAGGAACAGACATTATCGCCATGATCCTCAACAAGTACTACAATACTACTCCCGGCAGGGTGTTGCTTTATTGCGACATGGTAATCATTGGCTTGTCGTACTTTATCAATCACGATATCCGGACCATCATCTACGGATATGTGGTAATGGGTATATTTTCCTATACAATTGATTTATTGTTGTCGGGAAATAAACAGTCGGTTCAGATATTGATTTTTTCGCGCAAATACAAGGATATTGCCGATTCTGTGGTGTTCCTGAAAAAGCGAGGCGTGACAGCGCTCGACGCAACAGGATGGTACACACAGGAAACAACCAAAGTATTGATTGTCCTCGTGCGTAAACAGGAACTGAATGATGTCTATCGTATCGTCAAATCCATTGATCCTGACGCTCTTATATCTGTTGCAAATGTGATGGGAGTATTCGGAAAAGGTTTCGACATTATAAAAACATCGAAAAAGAAAAAGTATCTGATTTGATTTTTTTCCGGAAATTTTTGCACACAGATTTTTGCAGATTTACATCAATGTTTTATTATGTTTATTTCGTTATTGTAAAAAATCATTATATTTGCATCAATTTTAAATAACAAATAAGATGTTAGCAACAAGAAAATTGCCTATCGGCATACAGGATTTTGAAGATTTAAAAACAAACGGTTATTTATATGTAGATAAAACAGAGTATGTTTACCGTTTGGCGACTATGGGAAAACCGTATTTTCTCGGACGTCCCCGTCGCTTCGGGAAAAGTCTTTTTTTGTCCACTCTCAAAGCATATTTTCTTGGAAAAAAAGAACTTTTCGATGGTTTGGCAATTGCTGAACTGGAAAAAGACTGGATAGAATATCCGGTTTTATATTTGGATTTCAATCTGGAAGACTATTCTACTTTATCATCATTCCGATATGCTTTAGATGCTAACTTAGTCGAATTGGAAGCCCAATGGGGTAGCGTCGAAAGAGAGAAAACGCCCGCATTGCGACTAAACGGACTTATACGTCGCGCTTGGGAAAAAACCGGACAGAAAGTTGTGGTATTAGTTGACGAATACGATAAACCGTTGATAGAAACAATAGACAATGCCAAACTCAATGAAACCATACGCAAACGCTTAAAAGGTTTTTACAGCGTCCTGAAACGTTCCGACGCTTACCTGCGTTTTGTCTTTCTCACCGGCGTAACCAAATTTTCGAAAGTCAGCGTTTTTAGCGACTTGAATCATTTAGTGGATATTAGTCTGGATAAAGATTACGCTGGAATTTGCGGCATATCGGAATCGGAATTGACGGCTTATTTTCAACCGGAAATAGAACGCCTTGCCGAAGAACGTAAATTGACTTACGAAGAAACATTTACTGAACTCAAAAAACGCTATAACGGTTACCATTTTTGCGAAAATACCGAAGGAATGTATAATCCGTTCAGTTTGTTAAATACTTTTAACAAACGCA
>JAITKY010000052.1 GCA_031278135.1 Prevotellaceae bacterium
ATTACTAAGGATCCACAGATTTACACAGATTTACACAGATGAATCAAATCTGTGAACATCTGTGAAAATCTGTGGATAAAAGGATCCACAGATTTACACAGATGAATCAAATCTGTGAACATCTGTGAAAATCTGTGGATAAAAGGATCCACAGATTCACACAGATTTACACAGATGAATCAAATCTGTGAACATCTGTGGATAAAAGGATCTACAGATTCACACAAATCTGGGAAAAGGGAATTTTGTCGTACACCCGATTATAATCACAAAGTCACATAAGTAACACAAAGAACTTCGTGCGTCTTATGCGACTTTGTGGTTAAAAAAAAACATCTAATTTTTAATCAGCGAAATCAGTTCATTAATCGACAGTTTTGCTGACTGGTCGCTACCTTCGAGGAGAGAATCGGCGAGGTTGCGTTTGGTGTTGTGGAGTTGGATGATTTTCTCCTCGATAGTCTGTTCGGCGACTAATCGATAAACTGTTACCGGACGATTTTGTCCTATACGGTGTGCACGGTCGGAGGCCTGGTCTTCGACTGCGGGATTCCACCACGGGTCGAGATGTATCACGTAGTCGGCGGCGGTGAGATTGAGTCCCAATCCGCCGGCTTTGAGGCTTATCAGGAAGAAATCGCCCTGTCCTTTCTGGAAATTGTACACTTCCGATTCACGTTTAGTGATAGGAGTCGAGCCGTCTAAGTAACAATATGTGTAGCCTGCTTCGTCTAACGCTTTTCGCACTATGCTCAGATGCGTAACAAATTGACTGAACACCAGCGCCCGGTGTCCGTTTTCCTTTAATTCGGAAGCGATTTCGAGGAAGGTGGACAGTTTCGTCGATTCGATAGCGATTTCGGGGTACACCAGCGAAGGATTACAGCAAGCCTGTCGCAGACGGGTGATTTCGGCAAGGACTTTCAGATGTTTAGCGCCTTGTGGGCTGTCGTCGTTTTCGAGGGATTCGAGCGCTTGACGACGTAACATTTCGTAAAATGCAATCTCTTCGTCGCTTAGCGTTATTTTCCGGATGATTTCCGTTTTCGGAGGAAGTTCTTCAAGCACGGCGGTTTTAGTCCGGCGCAGAATAAATGGTGTAATCAGTTTTTTGAGCCGTTTACGTGATTTTTCGTCGTCGGGACGGATAAAAGTATCGGTAAAATGCGACAGACTGCCAAGCAGTCCGGGGTTAATAAACTGAAACAGATTCCATATCTCGCCCGGATGATTCTGTATCGGCGTTCCGGTGAGTATTATCCTGAAATCGGCCTGTAACGACATGGCTGCCTTCGATGTTTTGGTATTGTAGTTTTTGATTGCGTGCGCTTCGTCGAGTATGACTGTCGTCCACTGCTTTGCAGTGATGGCCTGTTCTTCGGACAACAGCAACCCGTAAGACGCTATCAGCAAATCGCCAGCGTTGAGCGAATCGAGCATTGCAGCACGATCGACATTGCGCAACGTCTTGATATTAAGCGACGGCGCAAAACGGTTGACTTCGCTTATCCAGTTCGGCATCACCGACACGGGCGAAACAACCAATGCCGTTCCAAGATGCGCACGATGAAGCAAAACAGCGATAGCCTGTATGGTCTTTCCCAATCCCATATCGTCGGCAAGACAGGCTCCTGCACCCCACTCCGAAAGGCGAATCATCCATTGATAACCGCTGAGCTGATACGGACGTAACTCGGTCTGCAACAACGACGATACGGCCGCATCTGACAGTTGCACCGTTTCGAGACGTTTGCGAAAATCGTGCCATGCTTTATCGACTTTAAGGTTTTCAAATTCGTCGAAAGTATCGATTATTGAAGCGGAAGCAAAGCGATTAAGAATGATTCCATTTTTCGATTCGGCTGTAAATGCAGCTAATTCGGACAAACGTTTACGGAGTTTTTCGCTAAGCGAAAGAAATTCGCCGTTGCTTAATTCCACAAAACGTCCATGATTTCGACCTTCACGTATCATTTCGAGTAATTTGCTAATTGATAACACCGTATTTTCATCGATTTTCAATTCGCCTTCGAGTTCGAACCAGTTGGTATCGCCTGTCACGCTAAGATTGAGGTTGTTGAAATTGACTTTTTTGCGTATTTTTAACTGTTCGCCTTCGGGCCATTCCACAACTGTAATATCCTGATGACATTCCAAAATGTCGAGCAGTTCGAGTGCATCGAGCGGATTGTTGAATGTCATCAGTCCGTCGTCGGCAGTTGCGAGATTTTCGATTGACTGTATATCGTTAAGTATTCGTTCGCTGTAAGTAGATTCGTCGTCGAGATCACGTATAACGCGCACATGTTCTCCGTTTTCGTTTGCGATCAGCGTTTTTCCTCCCCGTCCGGGTTTGCAGTATGGCGGATGCGTCCTGAAAGGTTTGACAAACAGTTCGGCTTTCAAACCGTCGCCTATGGGCAAAAGTTGAATGTGAATACGCGAATCGGAATCGACCTGTCGCACCGGGTCATTGTCCCCGTCAACTATCAGGTCGGACTGTATTTGTACGTATGCGCTGAAATGCTTCAGTATCTGCATCAATTTTTCGTGTCCCTGTTCGGGTATGGGCTTGGTGTTTGATATTGCTTCGATAATCTCACATTGGGATTCGGTGAATTTATATACTTTGTAACGAGTATTTGTTTCTTTACGGATAATTACGCCTTCTTTCGGGTTTTGCATATCGCATTTCATTGTGTATTTTTTGCCGGACGATTTCACGACGTTTATTACCGGCTGTGCGGCAATCAATTCGACAAGGATATTCGATTCTTCGAGATATACGTATGGATGCCCGATCATTTCAAAAATAGCATTATGTCTAAGTATATTTGAATAGCGACTTCCACAGGCGGCAATGCGCTTGTCCTGTTCGGTCATGCAATCGATTTTTTGTTCAACGAAATTTGCCATTGAAACATTTCGTCCGGCAGTCCATACTCCGGTCGTGTTGCGTGTCTGAACTATTGGATATGCTTCGAACGTTTTAGGAAAAAACCGGTATGCTACACGTGTTTTACCATTGTCAATATCTTTCCGGATAATCGTTTGCACGGCATTGAGCGAAAAATACGAGTTGAGTTGTTTTTCCCAGTCGTCCGGATGAACAACATGCGAAAGTACAGGTTTATGATTCAATTTTTCAGCAATTTCTTCGAACAGTTGTCTGTATTCGGTTGAAGCCGGAAACCATTTTGTCAGCAGATATGCTGTTTCGTATGCAAGAACATAATATTTGTTTTCAAATGCCTGTTTTGTGTACCTGACGATGTACTGTGCTGCATCAAGCGATTTATCCATAAGACCTGTGGCAACTGTACACCACAATGTTTCCGCCGGTTCTTTCTTATTGATTTGCTTCATGGTAACGACTGTCTCTGCCGCTTTTTTTACATCGGCAATGCAATATTCACACACGTTGCTAAAATAAAAGTAGGATTTGTTGAGTGCGTTTATTTTTTCTTCCGTTATTCGCAGAAATACAGTTCTGTAAAAATCCAGCCCTTTCGATAAACAGGCTGCTAAATAGAATAATGCTATTTCGGGTAAAATAGGAAGATGTCTGTTTTTGTATGTACGGCGCTGTTTTTTCATTCCTTTCTCAAACAGCGACAGGGATTCATCGATATTTTCATCTAAAAAAGCGAAAATCGCCGGAACAAAATAGTTGAGCGCTTCGTCCCGATAGAGGGATGTAAGTTTCCGGGCTTCTTCAAAATCGCCTTGTATGATGGCAATTTCGGTGTGAATAAGATTCAATTTCGGGAAATCGCCGTTTTGCAATTTTTTATCTATCGAATTAAGATATGCGAAAGAATTAAGATGTGAAATGGTTTCGGTAAAGATGTCGGAGTATGCCTGCCCAATTACATTAGCAGAGATTTTATGAAGATATTTGTCGTATGCCGACTGTGAGAAAATCGTTGACAGATAAGGAAGATTTTCTTTTTCGTTCGAAAAAAAATCTTTTTCGGCATCAGCAAGTTTATTCGGCTGGAAACAAAGAGCGCTCAAATAATTAAGTAACCGTTCATTATTCTTTTTGGTATAGGAAAAATAAGAATAAACACTTTTTTTCGTGTAAATTTGCTGTTTTGTATTGCAAATCAACGGGAATAACCATACCGACATAGCAGTGTTTGTGATGTAATTGTTCCTGGAATTATTATCCGTATTGATTAAACCGGAGACTTTCTCTTGTCTGATAATTGCGGTTAATTTCGTCCGTTTAATGCCCGGTAAAGCCTTAACAATAGTGTCGGTCGCCAATGGATGCCAAGTCAATGCCAGAAAATTAACTACTTTCCGGGAATCGTCATCAAGCGCTTGATATTTTTTAATCAGTTCATCTAATTCATCTAACATATTATAAAAAAATAATAAAATTTTATGCGCGCAAAGATATAAAAAGTTTTACTGTATCAATTTCAAATTTCTTATTTTTGGGCATTTTCAGGAAGAAACTGTCGGCCAGAAGTCGAGACTGTTGCCGAATGTTTCGTCTGTCCCGGTTTTCCCGACAGGCGAACTTTGCTCGACAAAATTGTGTGCTGTTACAAATTTTGCGCTGACGGGATACAAATTTATTTCTCCCGTGATGCCCGTAAGGGCAATGTCTTGCCTTCACGAATATGCAAATTTTGTCAAAAAAAAACTTCCACATTTTTTCATTTAGAAAAAACCTGTTACTTTTGCACAAGTAAATTAAAATATTTTTTGAGTATGAAACGAATATGTTACTTTTTATTATTAGTATTATCTGCTTATATGACAATATCGTGTCACCAAAGCGAGAAAAGTTTTTTTTCGGATAAGCAATATCGAGAACAGGTAAAAACAGATTTTCAACAGCGTAAATCTATGATAAGTTCCACGAGGACGGAGGCTCTTTTTTCTGTTTTCGACAAGCCTGGATTGAGTCGGGAAGAGCGAGAGGCGCTGGAATTTCTGTTTGCTTACATGCCTTTGAACGATTTGTCGGATTATGATGGTGATTTTTATCTCTCACAAGTACGTGCAGCTTTTGAGGCGCGTGATTTTTTTGAGTGGGGAGCAAAAATCCCCGAAGAAATATTTCGTAATTTTGTTTTAGTCTATCGTGTTAATAATGAGAATCTAGATTCTGCGAGGATTGTTTTTTTTGACGAACTGAAAGATCGTGTTAAAAATCTCAGCATGGCAGATGCGGCTCTGGAAATAAATCATTGGTGTCACGAAAAAGTAACTTATCGTGCCACAGACGGCAGAACGTCTTCGCCTCTGGACCTGGTGAGAACAGCCTGGGGACGTTGCGGCGAAGAATCGACTTTCACAACAACTGCTTTACGTGCTGCAGGAATCCCTGCCCGTCAATGTTATACACCCC
>JAITKY010000053.1 GCA_031278135.1 Prevotellaceae bacterium
AAATCTTAATTGCTGTCCTGTTAACTAATGTATCCAACATATACGAACATTTAATTTTTCTAAAATACCGGCACAAAAGTAATTCTTTTTTTTGAATCCCAAAAATCGTCGGATTTCGAGATGTATAGGGACGGGAATTTTTAAATCGGCGTATCTAAATAAATAAGATATAACGACTTAATAAAGCTCATGTAGAAATTTGAAATGTCTATCACTATTTATAATGATGCTTTCACTTATCAAAGTCGCGCAGCGACGACACTTTATTATTAATCTTTCTGATGATTTAACATACAGTGAACCAATCCGGACTTTCCCCACATTTGTTTTCGCAGATCAAAAAGGAATATATCTCTCTGTAAATTTGCATATTATGAGTTCTTTTATCGAAAAGTAACGAAAAGTAATAGAAGATGAAGGTACAACGATGTTGCTTAGCGAAGTAGCGGAAGATATTACATTTATTCCACTTGAAATCACAGACGAATGTCTTATCGGCAGATAGATTTACATCAGACAATATCAAAAAAAAAAAAATCTTACCGAACCGTATAATGTCGTCCAATTTTTCAACAAACTCTTAGAAGTCGCTTATTTCGTCCATATCGGTTATATTGTTAAGAATGGCATATATAGCCAATCCCGATAGCGATCGTATTCCTGTTTTTTCGACGATATTTTTCCGATGAGTGATGACCGTATGCGGACTTATCACGAGTTTATCGGCTACTTCCTTGTTCGACATGCCTTTAAGTAACAGTTTCAGGACTGCTTTTTCCCTGTCGGTAAGTTTTTCGCCTGTGTCATCTTTTTTTTGTTTATTTCGCAGTCTGCTCAATATAACATCTTCTGTATCTGTGATATATATTGTAGATGTGAACATATTGCAGATTTCTCTGTCGAAATACTGATACAGCAGAGCAATAATCGGAATTTTGTCCGAAATATCTAATTTCATTCGCATTTTATCCAAATCCGTGTCTTTCAATCTGTCGGGATTGATTATTATCAAATCGGGTTTTTCGTCTTTGAAGACAAAAAACCAGTCGTCGATACTGTCGAGTTTGGCGATTTGCGAGCAAACATTGTGAGCTTTAAGTAAATACGTCAATCCATCCTTAATAATATTCGATCTTTCTATTATGGCAACAGTCTTATACATCATCTGTTATTTTTGATGTTAGATTCCATATTTTTAACAAAAGGAACCAGTATATTATCTTCTAACTGAGTGTGATACATCAAATCCCGTTCGAGATTGACAAGTTTGTGCAAAATCTGTTTACGGTATTCCGAAACGATTGCCGGAGGGATGTATTTAATCAGTATATTTTTCAAATCGAGCAACTTGTGCCCTATATCCGTATGGTTTCGCTCAAATTCCCTTATTTTGAAATTCTTTGCTACTTTATCGTGCAATATATTAGCGATATACGGAAAAACTTTTTTGTCTTCGTACATAAAATGGTCGTCGATTTCCTGTATATATTCATCGAAAAAAGCGACCAGCATTTTACCGTATTCCGTAGGAATTTCCTTTGCAAACGCTTCAATCAGGCTTTTCAATTCGGGGATTTTGACAAGTTTAAAATTGTTGTGCGAAGTTTGCAGGAACATCAGCAAATCGTGTACTTCTTTCTTATTCAAAATTTTAGTGGGAATTGTCCTGCAATACACATTTATCACGACTTCCAAAGTATTCGGGGCGATATTATGCTCCTTTGCCACTTCTTCAATCGTCTTATCTCCCAGTCCCAGAGGAATATTAAAATATTCCAGTACATTAAGCACATTCGGATGTTCGATGATTATATTAGTCAATTTCGACGTTTCCGATATATTTGTATCAATCTCATACATTGGCTTCTACTGTTTGCGTGTTTATAACTTCCAATGCTTTTTGCACTGTTTTATCTAATTTATTGTATAAATAAGCCGAGCCTAAGTCGGAGAGAGGCGTTATCTGACTTATGTAAGATTTGAGATACATGTCTAACCATACTTTTGACTCTTTTATTTCTTGGTCGGAACCTTTAATTCCCTTGTTTTTAACATATTGTTCAAATTCGGGACAGGGGTCATTTTTTTCGAAAAACTGCTCCAACTGCGATATTTCCTTAATGGCATTCAATTCGTTTCTGTGTTTGTCGCCGAAAGCCATTACGTAGTCACGCATTATTTTACCGCTAATTATCCGTTTGGCATACACAGTATTATATTCGTATGGGACAAATATGTCGGGCATAATTCCTCCGCCGCCATAGACGATTCTGCCTTTCGAAGTGTAATATTTTGTTGTATCTACCAGATGGATACTGTCGGCGCTGTCGTGTTCTCCGTTTTCCATTCTTTGCCGAAGTTCATTGTAATATTCGATAACAGCCGAGTCTCCACGTTGATACGGTCGTTGGATACAGCGTCCTGCAGGCGTATAATAGCGGGCAATAGTCAGTCGCAATCCTGATTTATCCGGCAAGTCAAACATCTGCTGTACAAGTCCTTTACCGAACGAACGCTGTCCGACAATTATTCCGCGATCATTGTCCTGTACTGCTCCGGCAAGTATTTCGCTTGCCGAAGCGGAACGTTCGTCGATAAGTATAGCCAAATTATCGCCGCCACATATTCCGTTGCCGTTCGAATATTCGTTCCGGCGTGGAACAACCTGACCTTCGGTATATACAATCAATTCTTTGTCCGAAAACAATTCGCTTGTTATCTTGATTGCCTGTTCGAGATAACCGCCGGTATTTCCCCTCAAATCCAGAATCATACTTGTCATTCCTTCCGAATGTAATTCTTCGACAGCGTCAACAAATTCGGAATGAGTGTTTTGAGCAAATCCTGTCATTCTTATGTACCCTGTGTTCGGAGTAATCATATAGGCTACGTCGATACTTTTCAGAGTAACTTTACCTCTTGTTATCTCTATCGGTATCAGTTCATCGGCACCTTCCCTCAACACTTTTATCTGTACTTTGCTGCCCGACTTTCCTCTTAAAAGAGTCTTGACTTTTTCGTCGACAATTTTCTTTCCCGCAATCACCGAATCATTTACTTCGACAATACGGTCGCCGGGGTGAACACCTGCTTTGCTCGACGGTCCTTCCGAAATGACGTTAATAACTAAAACCGTGTCTTTTACCATCTGAAATGTTACGCCTATTCCTTCGAAATTTCCGTCTAAATGCTCGTTGCTGCTTTGAAGTTCCGCCGCCGGAATATATACCGAATGCGGATCGAGTTCTTTCAGGACGTCGAAAATCATGGGATCGGTTATACTGTTAAGATCAATAGGATCGACATAATATTTTGTTACATAATTTATAAGTGCTACCAAATTATTTTGACTCGGTATCGAAATGTTGTATATTTTCGGCGTCGAAAATGTTTTCCCCAATCTTGTCCCTGTGTACAAAGCCAGTAATACTATTATCAATGTAAGCGCTGGTCTTAAAAATTTGTTCTTATTCATCATTAATCTCCAAATAACATATTTCTATATTTGCTTTTTTTAATAAATCCAATCCGTCTTCGATGCGGTATTTGTCGTAAAACACCACTCTTTTGATTCCTGCCTGAATAATCAACTTTGCGCATTCGATACATGGTGAAGTGGTTACGTACAATGTCGCTCCTTCGCTGCTATTGTTTGAACGCGCTACTTTTGTAATTGCATTGGCTTCGGCATGAAGTACATACGGTTTTGTTGCTCCCGATTCATCTTCACAGATATTTTCGAATCCCGAAGGAGTACCGTTGTATCCGTCGGAGATTATCATCCTGTTGTTCACCAATATAGCCCCTACCTGCCTGCGTTTACAATAAGAATTTTTTGCCCACACACGAGCCATTTCAAGATAACGCTTGTCGAACTGTAGTTGTTTATCATCTTTCATCTTTATACAGACATTAAATCCCGCAAATGTAGTAACTTTTTCGTTATTCCTATATTTATTTTGTAGTTCCCTGATTTTTAACGTGAACGAAGTTTAACGATGAACGATGAACGGCTGGCGCCAGCCGTTCATCGTTAAAAAATACCATAAAAATGGTATTGTGAGACTTGGTGCTCGCATAAAATTATAGGACTGCGACAAGCCTTTATTTTGCGCCAAAAAATATTTTGAAGTGCATTTTTTTTATTTTTTTCACCCCCACGAATGTATTTTGAAGCGTAAAATAGATTTAGTACAGCGTCATACAAAATTAAGGGACTGTACTTGACATTTTTTGTCATGCATTACAAAATTATGACGTGAAATTTTCGTTTTTTGGTAGCGTCATAATCTTTTAAGAGCGATTTTTGGCGATTTTTATTCTCCCTGTTCTGGATTCAGTTCATTTTCTTGACCTCTGCTTTTTTGGTTTGCGATTTTTGGGAACAATGATTCTGCCACTTGTCTGCCTAATGTTTTTCTTGCGTCCAAGTAATTTGTTTCATACTGCGCCCTTACCTCGTTTTTTGTCAATTCTTCCTGGACCTGACACCGGCGTACATTGTCGGCAGCCTGTTGTTTGGCGTCCAAAGCAGCGTTTACAGCATTCACTTTTTGTTGCAGCACATCGATGAGCGAACGCAATTCATGTCCCTGCTCTAATGTTTCCAACTTTTGGATCAGAGTGCTAACCTTCTTAGGTTCTTCGGCATACGGCATGTTGATAATATCCGAATAAGTCAAGTCCGGAAACAGCAAAACAGCAACATTTCCCCCATTTTCTCGGTCGTATTGTCGCGACCGTTCAAAGAGAGTACGGACAGCATTGTCGAGATCTGCATCCTTAAGGATCAGATCATCGGAAGTATTTTCGTACGTTTCGTTTGCTACTGACAAAGCCTGTTCGGTTATCAGGAGATTGTCCAATTTTGGCTGAATAGCCGATGCACACGTAGCGCCGCCCTTTATCTGTCCGCACAAGCGGATATGACGGCGAGTCAGGCGTTTATGTAACACCACAGAATCTTGTTTATAAAGTAATCTTGCCATAATTATTTATTTATTAGAATTATATTATTCATCGTTCATACCTCATACCTCATACTTCATACCTCGCTTATTTCCTGCACATAACATGATGCGATATACGCAGTAGACACGGAGAACAGATTCGGAATACTCACTACAACCCGTTTATCTCCATTTACTCGCATAAAAACACCTTCGACGCCGGCAAATATCCCCCCTGTAATTCTCACTCTGACGCCTTTTTCAAGATTAACCTCCTCATTTGGCAGATAGATAATCTGTTCTTGCCCATTTCCGGCGACTGCGATAAAGTTTTTCATCTGATTTTCGGGTACAACGATTATTTTTTTGTCGCTCATATCTTTGTAGTACAAATCATACGAGATGGAGAATCTTGATTTCACATCTTTCAGGACAGGGTCGAGGACATTTCTCGATGACTTCACAAAGATTAAATTTCCCAAAAGTGGCAAAGACACCCGTTCGCATCTTTCCGAGCCTCTGATTTTTCTCTCCTTATAATACATAGGAAAAAAATACTCTATCGAAGCTTCCTTCAAACAAGGTTGGATTTTCGTTGCCTTACCGTTGGCAGCAAATAAAACATACCATAAAATATCTTTAATACTGTATTGCATAAGTTGTTTCAATTTATTTGTAGTTATAAACGTCTATAAGTTATGAACATTTAGTAGTTATAAATATTTAGTAGTTATGGGTTCCAGCAATCACCACTAACCATTAACCACTAACCACTAACCATTAACCATTAACCACTAACCATTAACC
Source organism: Prevotellaceae bacterium (assembly GCA_031278135.1). Classification (GTDB taxonomy): domain Bacteria; phylum Bacteroidota; class Bacteroidia; order Bacteroidales; family UBA932; genus JAIRLF01. The sequence continues at coordinate 5,757 of JAITKY010000053.1, forward strand.
ATTAACCATTAACCATTAACCATTAACCACTAACCATTAACCACTAACCACTAACCACTAACCACTAACCACTATAAGACATATCCTCTGTTCCCCCTGTAATTTTTTGTGTGTAATTCAGAGTAAAAGGTTCGTTAAAACGACAGATGTTCAAGTTTTCTTCTCTAACCAATAATGAAAACCCAAACACGATATGTATCAGGGATATACATTCCGGTATCCCTGCGTAAGAAATCATATAATTTTAAAAAATTTCGAATTTCAATTAAAGCAAAAAAACCTCTGAAAGGAGAATATTTTTCTTCCTTTAGAGGCTCAATATAATCAGATATAAAAGGATTACCCTTTGATATCGAATTTATTACATATTTTCGTAAACCAACGGAGACAAACAGTAGAAAAGATAAAAGTATGCTACTCCATTGATTTATTTTTATTAACTTACGCGCGTGAAAAACCGCGCGATCGGTCTCTCTCTCTCTCTCTCTCTCTCTCTCTCTCTCTCTCTCTCTCTCTCTCTCTC
>JAITKY010000059.1 GCA_031278135.1 Prevotellaceae bacterium
GTTTTTCTTACGAAAGGGCTGCAAAGGTACAACAATTTTCAATACCTGCAAATTTTTTTTGCAAAATTTTGCAAAATACTTGGTAATCGGTTGGATTTTAATTTGAAAATTTTTGAAAATTCACAGCATTGTACCACTTTTTTCACTGCCTGTTCCGGTGGTCTTCCTTGACCTTTTCCATTTCCTGCTTGAATTTGCCTGCTTGATGATGCTGCGCGCAAAGGCTGCTTTGGAACTGGCGCCATTAATCCTTTACCTTGTCGGGACAGGGTTTGCCGGCAAGTTCATAATCAGCCGGGAAAATGGGGTTCTCTATGCGACCACGCCTAAAGTATTCCTTTGTTTCTTCGTACGTCATGTCGAATGTTTCAAGGCTGATGCGGTCTTTGTTCGCCCGTATCAATTCCATGATGCCGGGAATGAGTACCGGTTTGGGTAAACGGGAATGGTTACTTGTTTTCATAATTCATTACTTCTTTTGGAGTTCTTATTTCTATGGTATTATATCCGTGTTGTAAATTTATACCGTTGTAACCTTTAATTCTGCCAAGATTTACAATGTGCTTAAAATTCCAACTCACTAAAATATCAGCTCGACAAAGAGTGGCAATGGCAATATGCCGGCAATCATCAAGACTTGTTTTTCCTACAACACCCGCTTCAACATATTGAAATGCCAGTCGATTGGCTTCGGGCGTCATTTCTACATATTCCGTATAAGCAGGTGAAAAAGTCTTTAATAATCTCCTGACATGTTCCGGCGCTTTTTCTAATTCCTTATTGAGTTGGTCTGACAACAGTATAATTCGTTCCCCACCGTCTAAACCCTCAAAGAATGGGACGGTATCCTTAGCAAACTCCGGGTCATAATACCCGCCGATTACAGAAGTGTCGATATATATTCGTTGTATCATAACCCTTATTTTCCCACAAATATACGCAAAATTTTTCTTACACACTCAAAAAACAGCCGCCCGCAGGGGCGGGCGGGCGGCTATAGCGTTTTTTGACAGATTGGGTCAGTTTTTCATCATCGGCGCTACTTTTGCTGCGATTTTTTCCGCCAACTCATCAAAGGCTTGTTCGCCGGCTTTTGTGCGATTTTTATTTGTCCAGCCGCCTTTGGCTTCTTCTATTTTTGGCTTGAGCGTTTTTTGCGTGTGGGCATTGTACAGGCTCACCGTGCTGTTGGCGTAGCAAAATACCGTATTTCTATCAGCAGCATTGCAACGAGTAAGATAGGCATCTACTTTAATCACATAATCGGCTAGCTCTTCTAAGTCAGTGAAATTGCATTGGCAATCGTTTTCGGTAAGCAAGCCGGGAAGTATATCGGCAATATATCGCACATCTTCGCCATCTACTGTTTCCTTGCATTCCACATACACATAAATACTGTTTTCCAAATCGGTCAGGGTTTGCACCAGTTCATTGCGCAGGCGTTCGCTACGTTGTTGTTGCAGGGTAGCATCATCCACCTGCACGTTGATGGCGATAAGCAAATTCTGCGTATAGGCTACCGTAGCAAAGTACTGAATCACTTCTTCGCATTGTTGGTGGGCTTTCATTTTCATACCTTTTCCCGCCAGTTCTGCGGCGATACTCAAAGTGCTTTCCATCTTGTTTAGGTAGAATAAAATTTGGTTTTGGTAGTATTTTGCTAATTCAAATCTGTTTACAGAGGCAAAGGCATACAAGATATTGTCGTCCGTATCAAACCAACTTTCAGTTTTTACGCCTACAATTTCAGCATTGGATGTTGTTTTTACAGCCGATTCAAAAAGGGATGTTAATTGTTCGTTTTGATGCACTTTTATGCTTCTATTTCTGGATTTGATGTTACTTTCTACTGTTACACGGATATTTTCTGCAAGTAGCCCTTGCGCCTCTTTTTTCAAACGAGCTGTTGCTGCCGGCATTGTTTCATTTGGACGCACATTTCCTTGAACAAAACCGGTAAACCATGTGTCAGCTGGATAGGTCAATTCCCTGCTTTGGCTATTTAGCCAGCGTGGCACGCCCTGTCCGAAAAAGGACAGCGGAAGCGTCACGCAAACTACTATAAAATAGATTTTCCTTACCATAAACATTATCTATTGCCATCGGCTTTCGACATGGCTTCGTTAAACTTTTCACGGAATTTTTCGTAGTCGTAGTCCACCCGGAGGATGTCGTCGTCGGACAATTGCTCATAAATAGGTTTTGACAATTCATCAGTGCCTATTTCGATAGCCATATAACATTTGTAATTACTGCCTTTGCGGGTAAATTTTTCACAAAGGGTACGGTAGCCCGAAATGTATTCCTGCACCACTAAGTCCGTACCACCTTCGAAGCGTCGCTTCAAATCTTCGGTCATAGCACGCTTGGTACTTTTGTAGTAGTCGGAAATAAGGGCATTCACCGCCACGCGAATTTTAGTACCTAAATCTTCCAACGCCGCGCTACGCACCATGCGTTTAGCCATTTGTTGATCCATACTCTCACCTACTGCCGTAGAGCGGATAAACTCTTTGGTAGAATAAAATTCTTCACCACTGCAAGGTGTGCTGATTTCTATTTCCGGCACATCTTGTAATTGTGCTTTGACTGCACGAGCATCGGTTACCGATACTGTTTGAGCTTTTTTACTACTCCCGCAACCCGTTGCTACAACGCCTGCGATTATTGCCATTACGGCAACCATTGTTTGTTTTGTTTTCATACTTTTTAGTTTTTAAAGTTTTTATTAAAAATAATAAACTGTTAGTCTCTTATACATAATGCAGCTATTTTTTTTCTTTGAGGGGAGATACCCCTTTTACCATTCTTTGTACTCATTACCACTAAGTCTTTACATTTTTTATCGACACAGGTAGAAGACCAATACCATCCGGTCAGTGTAAAATGGTTTGAATTGGAAGCATATATTGAAACTAGTTCAGTAAAAGTTGGCAAACGCCAATCGTCGGAATTATCTTTGGACGATTGCATACAAAACGCTTCAGCTTGTTTAAAGTCTGCAAATAATGTCTCTTCGCCAAGCACAGCAACGGAAGAGGTTGTTGTATTCTTTGTATTTACTCTTTTACTTACTCTACTCCCCTTGCTCCCAGCTACTTCTACAATTTCTTGGCTTTCTTTCATTGGAATACCGATTAATTGAGAAGCAATGCTTTCAGAAGTTCTTACCAAATCTTTAATAGCTTCCTCGTCGCTGTAGCCTTCGGCAGTAGCGATAACTGAAGCGGTTTCTACATCAATAAGCCGCGCCGAAGCGTAGTTTGTCCCTAATACATTGCTAATATCAGCGACACATACCAGCTGCACGCCAAACTGTTTTCCCAGCTTGCTAATTTGCCTGTTATCAACATTTCCCGAGCGTGCATAGCCCTGTTCTTTTTGAATTTCCGCAAGGAAATCAGCCGTCCGTTCCACTGCTATATAATCCCCACTCTGCGTAATAGCGGCAACTAATTTGCTTCCCAATACCTTTTTTATGCCTTCTTCGGCGTCGCCGGTTACATACACAGCCATTTTTTGTTTATCTTGTCCGCTCGCGGACACCGCACAAAGGGCGGCAAGTAATAAAATCAGAATTTTTTTCATAAGTA
>JAITKY010000106.1 GCA_031278135.1 Prevotellaceae bacterium
TTTTATCACAGGAATTTTTCTCTTTTTTGCAAGTTCATTAGTCCTGTCATCATCCAGATTATACTTCCGGCGATTAGTAAGAGCCGGTTTTTCAGCACTATACTTTCCCAGATGACGGGTAACATGTTACGGGGTATAGAAAACGGATTGAGCAGGATATTCCAGTATCTGTCGCCTTGCAGAATAATAATAGTGACAGCTACCACAATCATTATCACTGCTGTACCGTTTCCGCTACGGGTTATGGTGGAGAACATGAACGCAAGATTGCCGTAGAACAGTATTGGAAACATCAGTTGGAATGACATCTTCACTGGATTGACCGGATACAGCAAAATCACCGTGATATACGAAAACAGTATGAGAATAAAAAATATAGCGATATAAATAATTAACAGTCGCACTGCCCAGACCTTGTATTTATAGTTTGGAACCCCGAACAGCAGTTCCAGTATTCGTGCATCTTCGTCGTTTTGAATTCCGAACACCGAAGGATAGAAAATCAGAAGCATACTCGGAAAAAGAAGCAGTTCATATATCAGTTTTTCAGATATATCGGTATTTTTGTTCCATGCCGACTGGAACATGACAAAAAACAAAAACACCAGAGCGGCAAGTATAAACCAGATAAATTTGCCGGCAAATATAATTTTGATGTTATATTTCACCAACTTCGGGACGATATGTACAAATTGATTGACTGTCATAATGTTATTTTATAATTAATTATCCTTCGTGCATATTTTTGAGAAGACACAAATAAGCGTCTTCGAGATTAGGTTCGACCGCTACAACATCCTCGTAAGCAGGCTGTTCAACTGACAAATACCGGACTTGTATCAAATCGCCGTCCTGTATGTGATGTACGACCCTGCTCTTGTCCAAATCATTGTCGAACACCGTTTTATTGACATAGAAACGCCAGACTTTTCCCGTAGCCATTCCGACCATCTTGACAGGGTCGCCGAAGTACTTGAGTTCACCCTTGTTCACCACAGCAACTTGATTGCACGAACTTGATATATCTTCGATAATGTGCGTCGAAAAAATTACAATCCGTTCCTTGCTCAGCTCGACGAGAAGATTGCGGAAGCGGATACGTTCACGGGGATCAAGACCAGCGGTAGGTTCATCGACAATAAGAATACGTGGCAAATGCAGCAGGATCAACGCAATACCGATACGCTGCTTCATTCCGCCGGAGAAAGAAGCGATTTTGTCATTCCGTCGTTCGTACATGTGTACTGCCTTGAGTACGTACTCGATACGCTCACGACGGGCAACAGGATCGGATATATTTTTCAGCATTGCCTGATAGTCCATAAATTCATACGAAGTCATATTTTCGTAAGTCCCGAACTCTTGCGGGAGAAATCCGATAAAGCTCTGTAATTCTTCGCGATATATCCGTGTATCGAATCCGTTTATCCAGATGCTGCCATAACTCTGCTCCAAAATTCCACAAACGATACGCATCAAAGTCGATTTACCTGCGCCGTTGGGTCCCAGCAGACCGAACATTCCGGTTTTAATGTCGAACGACACGCCTTTTAAGGCTTTGAAAGGTTTACGCCGTTTGCCGAGCACCGGAATCTTCTTAACTATACGGTAATACGAACGTTTCAGTCGCCCTTTGACCCTTTCGACATTAATTTCTTTTTCGTATAAACGAACTGAGGTATTGTAAACTGCAAGACATATAAACCATAGAACAGCAATCACGACTATCATATTGGGACTGTGCAGTTTACGCCACATACCCCAAATAATAAACGCCGGAATTATCCAGAAAGCAAACTTGTTTACGGACCTCACCAACTTGTTGTTATCGAACCGGTAATGCAGATATTGCCTGATATTTCGCCACAGATAAAGAGTTGTTATATAGACAATAAACGAAAAGATAAAAATCCATGATCCGTTTTTCAGATAGAAATAAGTGAAATAGATTATAAACCCGTATAAAGCATACTGCCACACTGCATTAAAGAAATGTTTCAGGCTGCGGTATTCGTTGGATATCCCCAAACGTTTGCGAGTAAACAAACCGCTGTTCCATTGACGGTTGAATTGTCCCGGACGGTCATATATCTTGACAAGATTGCGTATGGATATGCATATTTCTTCCTTTGAATCAATGAGTTTTGCGTTGGCACGCCGCAGGCTGTTTTGCGCAAAATACGTCAATCCCGGAATCAATATCGTAAGTACAATATAATAAGCGGCTTGCCAAATCATTTCTTCCACATAAAAATATATGCCGGCGACACCCGCGATATAGAGTAAGAGATGGATAATCCGAATTTTAACCGATAATGTGCGATACCATTTCAGAGCATTTTCGAGCCCCAAACATGCCGTCGGGACAAGTATCAAAGTCAGAAGCGTCGAAAACATCAATCCGCCGATAACAGTAATCGCAAAAGGCGCTCCGATTGCTCCCGCATATTCGGTGTCGCCCATGGCAAGCGGAAACATCGCAACTATCGTAGTTACAGCCGTTATCAGTATCGGACGGACACGCGACAGTCCCGCAATAATCAACGACCGGCTACGCCGGTATCCTCTGTTGCTCAATATGTTTGCATAGTCGATCAGAATAATACTGTTGTTGACGACTACGCCCAGAAGAATCAGGAAACCGATTAATGTATTGGCGCTCAACAAACTGTTACCCGTAATGACAAGCGCAAGCAACGACCCTATAGCCGCCAAAGGTATCGAAAACGACAGTACAAACGGAGTAACAACCGATTCGAATACCGATGCCAATATAATAAATATCAGGATAAAAGCCGCCAGAATAAGGAATTTGAAGTCGGAGAAATTGTTTTCTTCGTGAAATACTTCGACCGCTATGCCGGCAGGTAAATTATATCTGTTGATAAGTTGGTCGATATCATTCCGGTATGCTTCAAGCAATGATTGCGAGGATTCGATATTTCTCGAAAAAGCATAGAAAACCTGAATTTGCTTGTCTTTGTTCACACGGTTGATTTTCGAACGTCCTCGTCCGTATTTGATATCTGTAATATTTTCAAGAGTATAGACGCCTCCGCTATTAGCATGGATTTGTACTTTGCGAAGATCGTCGGTTGTTGTGGCTCTGTTTTTTCGCTCCATTTCCTCTTCGGATTTTTCGGGTTCGATGTTGCGGATAATGATTTCGTAAATTTCGTTGCCTACTTTGAACTGCGAACCTGACGAAGTTTCGGGATTAAGCGACGCCAGTCCGGCGGAAATATTTGCACGCGATATGTCGTAGGATGTCAACAATATCGGGTCGAAATTGAGAATCAGTTCCGGCTGGCGGTTAGAATACGACAACGATGAATACTGTATAAAATCCTGTTCGTCGAGCGAATATCGCAGGTCTTCGGCTACGATACGCATAGTCTCAAAATCAGAACCTTTGATGACAATCCGTTCTCCGTTATTGCCAATTCCGAGAAAACGCATGAAACTGCCAAGTCCGCTAAACGCATCATTTCCTCCTCCGCCACTGCCGCCCACCGATTGCGATATGGAAATTTCGGTGCCGTTGATGTTGTCAAGTAACATATAGACATCGGATATGATTGTCGAAATATCCCGTTTCATTATTTTCTGATAATCTTTTTTGAGAATAAAGGTCAGCGATGCTTCCTGTTCCATTATTCGACAAACAAGTTCTTCTTTTTCAGGATATTCTTCGAGGCAGTCTTCTATCACTCTCACTGCTAAATCGGTGGTTTCAAGCGTGCTGCTTGTGTTCATCTTGACGAAGATATTGAACCTGTCGGATTCGACTTCTTTCATCGTTTGAGTATTTAGCGTCAAAGCAAGCATAAGTGTCACAAACAGAAGGATAACCGACGCAAGAATCGTCGTTCCAGGATTACGCATACAGGTTTTCAAAAGTACAAGATATATCTGTACAGGACGTTGTGTTACAGATATTTTTTCATAAAAGACGCTTTTGGTATTTTTCCGTTTCAGCAGCGAATATGTCGCCATGGGAATGAAAAGCAAAGCGACAAAAAGCGATATCAACAGTGTGGACACGATAGACACACCTACGTGCCTGCCCATCACTTTGACAAGGAAATTATCGGAGAAAATAAACGGGAGAAAAACAGTAATCGTAGTGAGCGTCGCCGCCACTATCGAACGCCATACTTCCTTAGTCCCCTGTGTTACCGACTGTTCTGGACTGTAACCCGCTCCCGACAGGCGATATATGTTCTCAAGTACAACCACGCTGTTATCCAGCAGCATTCCGATTGCCAGCGCCATGCCGACCAAAGTTAAACTGTTGATAGTGATACCGAAAGCGTAGAAAAAATTGAATGCTGTGTAAACCGATATCGGAATAGACAGCGCAATGAAAAACACAAGCCGGATATTTTTCAGGAAAACCCAGAGAATGAAAATCGCAAGCAAGCCGCCAATAATAGCAAGTTCAATGATTTGATTGATATTCTTTTCCATCGTTTCGGCGCTATTTTCCTGTACAACGATTTCGACGTCTTGAGAAACTAACTTTTCGTTAATTGCTTTTATTGCTTCAAGCGCACGTTGCGAAAGTTCGATAAGATTTGCTTGCGAATCGTTTACCAGTGAGACCGATACGGCTTCTTTTCCGTTAACCCGGCTGTATGATGTTTCTTCTTTGAGATCGAAAAATACGGTCGCAACGTCTTTCAACAGAATGGGACCGGGCGCAACAACAATGTTTTCAAGTTCGGATACTTTTGTGTATAACGAATTTACATGCACAAAATATTTACCGTCGGGCTCGGTCGCAAAGCCGGTAAATGCTTTTTCCTGAGTGTTTTGCGACAATAGCGAACCAATACGGCTTGGGGTAAGATTCAGCGCTTTGCAAACTTCGGTGTCAAGTTGGACTTCTATGACTTTTCCCCTTCCGCCATAGACATTTACGGCTGCGACACCGTCGATATTTTCCAAATCGGGGCAGATGTCTTTATCTACTACGTTTCGTACACGATCGACGCCTCCCGAACCGCGCACCTGCAAAGCCATGAAATTATTCGAAAATTGTTTTGTATCAACTTTTTGAACTTGAACCGAAAATCCTTTGGGCAACGTCGCCGCTACTTCGTTGATTTTTTCCTGCAACCGAAGCGACGTAACGTTGAAATTGATGTTTTTTTTGAACTCGACCTGTATGGACGACCGCCGGCTGTCAACGGTGGACTCTATATTCTCGACGCCTCCAACTGAACTGATTGCGCCTTCCAATGGGATAACAACTTCGGTCTCAACGAATGAAGGGTCTAAATCCTGCTGCGACGATACATTGACGAAAAGAACGGGAAGTTCGACACCGGGCAACAATTCCACTGCCAATTGTTTGTACGACACGTACCCAAGAAAAGTAAGCGCTATAAACAACATGCAGATTGCTATTCTTCTGTTTAGTAAAAAGTTCATTATCCTTTCATTTCATTTTTATACAGGCGATTATAACAATTTATATCCCGTATGCGTTTATTTTTTTACAGCATCAAAGGTAAACATTTTTTAACGAATACAAAATTAATCATTAAAAAAGACCAATTCTGTTCATTCTTTGATTATGGAAACTTTGATCTCTTTTGGCGCTTTGAACGTTGTTTTCACTTTTCCATCGGCGCCTTTCTTGTGACTGATTTGGACAACGCCATACGGGGTTGGGAAAGTTCCTTCGACCCATTCCAGGTTGCCCAAATGAGGCTCGATGCTCAACACTTTACAGCCGGCATCGACAACTTTCACGCCAAGAACATGTTCGCTAAGCCATGCTGTCGGGCCCGAAGCCCAACCGTGACAAAGACTGTGGCGCAGGTTTTTATAGCAATAATCTCCGAAATCGGCATGAATATCTTTCTTGCCTTCGGGAACAATTTCGTCGATTCCCGCTGCATTCTCCATCCATTCCAGACTGAAATCTTCCCAAAACGTTGTTGCACCCATGTCGAGCATCCCGCCCCAGAACTTGCTGATATTGTCGATAGCCCCCTGATAGTTACCTGCTTTTGCTTGAGCCTCCAACATGTAATATCCGTAGAATGTTGAAAAATTCTTTGCTCCGTCTACAGAAATCGTCTTATTATCAGCCTCTTTTGCGGGCAACATATCCGCAAGCGCCAGCAAAGCGGCTGCCTGTTTCAGTTGGTTATGGTCGGGAACATACTTTTTCATCAAATTGACAGTCGCAGCGCATTTGTCTGTCAATGCCTTATCGCCCAGAACAGCACAAATCTCCGCCCCAGCCTGAAACGCCATAACCATAAGCGCCTGTAAACCTGCATCTATCCCTTTGACGTTCGGACTTGAAGGCCAGTCGAGAAAACGACCTCCTCCGTCGAGTTTTTCTTTTCCCGTCGCATCGACTTTGGTAAACAGAATATTGAGCAATTTAGTCAGATACTCCTGTTGCTCTTTGAGATAGGCGACGTTGCCATGATATTTGTACCAGTCGCGATGAATGATAATCCACCATAACGAATACGAACACATTCCGTTCATCCAGCCGGGTAAGGGGGTGATGTCACGCGCAAGGTCAAGGCTCTTGGGAATGACATCGTTATAACCAAACACAGCGCTTACCGTCATCACTTCGGGATGAAGATCGCCCAGCCAAACCAGCCGGTCGCGTTTAATCCCGTCCCAGATATATTCCTGCATATTAAGGTGTACGGTGTATGCGCCTGTCAGCCATATTTGATTCAGCCGTTCGTTGTTGCACCGGAACGATCCGAGATAGGGAATATCGCGGTAAGTGAATATGGCATTAACTTCTTTCAATCCGATACTTACGTTTGGATCGACCAAATCAATACGGACAAAACGAAATCCGCTGTTGCCGATTTCCGCAACGCCCAGCCATGGAACAGTCATAGTGAAATCTCTCATGGCATGATCGTTCGTTGCGCCCTGTTCGCCGACGTCGCTCATGGCTTCCGATACCGATTCTCCGAAACGTACACGCAGCCTTACATTTCCGGCAGAGGCGTCGGTAACGATTTGCAAGCCGCCCTGTATTTCCTTGCCAAAGTCGAGCAGGACAGAAGCGAATTCGTTTTCGGAACTGCGCATTGTACAGACTTTTCTACCGGTCAGTTCGCTCTGTCCGTTACCTTTTTCGAGTAGTTGTTCGACACTGCTGATTAATTGCCCGTTTCCGTCGTTTTTCCAGACAATGCGCTGTGGAACGAGATACACGCGCACTCTGCTGTCGTTAAATGATTTACCGACATATTCGTCGCCAAAAACCGGCGGCAACTGTTGCGCCTGTATTCCGACGGCAACACACATCAAATAAAGAAAAATTATTTTTTTCATAACATCACAATATAATTTACAATCTATTAATCTAATCTTCCAACCATTTTTGAAGGATCAACCCAGAGGTCAAACTCTTCGGTGGTAAGATAGCCAAGTTTTACGGCAACTTCTTTGAGAGTAGAGCCCTCACGATGTGCTGTTTGCGCTATTTCGGCGGCTTTGTAGTAACCGATTTTGGTGTTCAGGGCTGTGACGAGCATCAGGCTGTTATTGAGATGTTTTTCGATATTTGCAGACAGCGGTTTTATTCCTTCGGCACATTTGTCGTTGAAACTTACGCATCCTTCGCCAATCAGACGTGCACTGTGAATGAAATTGTAGATAATCACAGGTTTAAACACGTTTAGTTCGAAATGGCCGGTTGCCCCGCCGATGTTGATAGCGACGTCGTTTCCAAGCGTTTGAGCGGCAATCATCGTCAACGCTTCGCACTGTGTCGGATTGACTTTGCCCGGCATAATCGAAGATCCCGGCTCGTTGTCGGGAATCGAAATTTCGCCGATACCCGAACGCGGTCCCGAACTTAAAATACGGATGTCGTTAGCGATTTTCATCAGACTGACAGCCACGGTTTTTAAAGCTCCATGAGCCTCTACAACAGCGTCGTGCGCAGCCAAAGCCTCGAATTTGTTTTCGGCGGAAACAAACGGTAATCCGGTCAGTTTGGCGATATTTCCGGCTACCAGCGTTGCATATCCTTCGGGTGTGTTGATGCCCGTACCGACGGCTGTACCGCCCAGCGCCAATTCCGACAGATGAGGCAAAGAGTTTTTTATTGCTCTTAATCCGTGAGTTAACTGCGATGCATAACCACTAAATTCCTGTCCCAGCGTCAGAGGCGTTGCGTCCATAAAATGCGTTCTTCCGATTTTGACAACGTCCATAAACTCCTTGCTTTTAGCGGATAAGGTATCCCTCAATTTTTCGATTCCGGGAATTGTCACATCTACCAGAAGTTTGTATGCGGCAATATGCATAGCCGTTGGAAATGTGTCGTTTGATGATTGCGATTTGTTTACGTCGTCGTTTGGATGCAGGAATTTCTCTTTGTCGGTCAATTTCCCGCCCTTAATGACATGTCCACGATAAGCGACAACCTCGTTGCAGTTCATATTGCTTTGAGTTCCTGAACCTGTTTGCCAAACGACCAAAGGAAACTGGTCGTCTAACTTGTGGTCTAAAATTTCGTCGCAAACCTGCGCTATCAACTCTGCTTTTTCTTTTGAAATCGCTCCAAGTTCGAGATTTGTCAATGCGGCTGCCTTCTTGAGATATGCAAAACCTTCGATTATCTCCTTCGGCATACGGTTGATATCCTGCGCAATCTTAAAATTTTCGATACTCCGCTGAGTTTGAGCGCCCCAATACACATTCGCAGGAACTTTTACTTCCCCCATTGTGTCTTTTTCTATTCTAAATTCCATATTCTTAATTAATTATTATTTTATATAAATTACTAATCCTTTTAAATAATCTCCTTCGGGATGATATATATTTACTGGATGATCAGCCGGTTGATTCATGCAGTGTAAAATACTGGCCTGTCGTCCGGCGATTGTGGCAGCAGAAAATACAGCCTGCAAAAACTGCTGTTTATTAATGGCTTGCGAACAACTGAACGTAAACAATATTCCTCCGGCGACAAGTCGTTCCATTGCTTTGGCGTTTAGACGTTTGTATGCTTGAAGAGCGTTTCCGGCTGCGCTCCGATGTTTTGCAAAGGCCGGTGGATCTAATACTATCAGGTCGTATTTTTCGTCTGTTCCTTTCAGATAATCAAACGAATCGGCGACTGTCCCTATGTGATTGGCTACATGACCGAAATTCAATTCGATATTTCTGGTTGCCATAGCAATAGCCTTCGCCGAACTGTCTACCGAAGCGACTTTTGCCGCTCCTCCATTCATCGCATACACCGAAAATGCCCCCGTGTAACTGAACAGATTCAAAACCGAAGCGCCATGCGAATATTTCTGTAACAAAAGACGGTTGTCGCGCTGATCGATATAAAAACCGGTTTTTTGTCCTTCTTCCGGATTGATTTCGAAACAATGACCGTATTCGTAAACAGTTGCAGGGAGTTCTTTTTTGTCCGACAACCATTCGTCGGCAACAGTGTATTTTCCTTTCGGCAAGGTCGATGAACTTTTATTATATACATATTTAACGTTTTCGCAGACGTCCGTCAATGCTTTTGCTATCAGTTTCCACGACTTGCCCATCCCGATGGAATGTGCCTGCATAACCGCCATATCGCCATATATATCAACGACTAATCCCGATAATAAGTCGCCTTCGCCATGCACTAACCTGTAAACGTTAATGAGTGATGAGTGATGAGTGATGAGTGATGGGTGTTCCGGGACGTTGCCGGTAAAAGCAGGGAATATGTATTTCTGACGCAGACGATATGCTTCGGATATTCTGTTTTTGAAAAACTGTTCGTCAATATCCTCATCTGCAAATGTTAATATCCTGACGGCAATAGATCCCGGCTCGTAATGTCCTCGACATAAAAACTCGCCTTCCGACGAATATACGCCAACGGTATCGCCTTCGTTTACATTGGAATCCACGCTTTTTACGGCTCCTGAAAATATCCAGGGATGGAAGCGTTTTATTGATTCTTCACGTCCGCGTTTGAGAAATAACTGCTTTTTCATCTGTTGAAATTTCGTTCTGCTCGTTTTAGGTCGCGTTTGATGTCTTTTTCTTTAATTGATTCCCGTTTATCGTACGATTTTTTGCCTCGCGCAAGTCCTACTACCAATTTTGCATAACCGTTTTCGGCAATATAGAGTTTCGTTGCAATGATTGTTAAACCTTTCTCTTTTATCTTCTTGTGCAGCTTGTTCAATTCTTTGCGGGTCAATAGCAGTTTACGTTCCCGTTTCGGATCGTGATTGTTAAGGTTTCCCCACCAATATTCCGAAATATGCAGACCGCGAATGTACAATTCTTCTCCAATAAAATAACAGTATGAATCGACAAGACTTGCTTTTCCCGCTCGTATCGACTTTATTTCCGTCCCAAAAAGCACAATTCCGGCAGTATATTTTTCGAGAAATTCGTAGTCAAACTCCGCTCGTTTATTCTTTATCACTATGTTACCTTTCATACTCGCAAATCAATAATGAAGCGCAAAGGTAATATTTTTTATGATAGTAATAATTTTTTATGCAATATTTTCCCTATTGAGGATATGTTGCAACTCAAATTTTCCTGTTTTTTCTTAATTACAACATTCATCACAAAAACCTTCCCGTCTTACTAAATCAACGCCTCCGCAAAAGCAGATGTATCGCCAAAAAATGACAGCCCCCAATTGTTTCACTACCGGATTGGATATTTCCCGCAAATTGCGACCTAATACATTTAGTGCAAATAAACTAACGCCATAAGAGTGTGTTAATTTCATATCTATGCCGACATCGCGGATTAACAGATTGTCTTCATGTTGTTCTACGAGACGTGAGATATATCCTTTGAAATTGAGAGGAGTATAATACCTCCACCATATATTTGTCTGTTCGGGATTATTTACATATTTTCTTATTGTCGGAATACTGTCGTTATCATACTGTTCTAATGGACATTCTGGGGGAACTTCCAGAGAATTCTTTACCGGAATTAACAAATATCTGATATAAAAAAATAATAGTTTTTATCTTTGAATAATTCGGCATTAATTTCTGCCAATTTTTTCCGGTCTATCTGAAGAATATATTGAGATTCGGGAGGAGCGTTTCCAACAAAAAAACAATTAAAAAAAACGTGATAGGACGCGGTATCTGTTGTTGCCGGAAAATTTTTGCGAATAGTTTTGTCAAAAAATTCACCCATCTTTTCTACTATTGATTGTCTTTCAGATGTAAAATTTGAATAATCTGCCAATGTCTGCTGAGCAATCATTGTGAATGTCATAAAACAACTTGCAACAATTATTATTGTCGCAACACACATGTACTTGAAAACACTATATGTTTTCATTCCAACCCTGTCAGGGGGAAAACATCTATCAACCTTCAAAAACGAATCCATATTTAATCCTTTTTATATAAAATCCTTAATCCTTACAAAATATGGATGCAAATGTAATACATTTTTTCGGAACGGCAACATTTCTTTTGAAAAAAGTTCATTTTTCCCCATTTTTTAAAAATAACTGTTTATTAATGATTTAAAGTACAAGAAAAAACAAAACAAAGTTCATTTTTTTCTAAAAAACATCATTTTCATCATCAAACTGTCTTTGTAAACAGGAAATTTGTATAAATTTATGAGTAATGTTCATGATCAAAGCGTATCCAAAGCAGTAATTGAACTTCGTAGATATCCTCAGGGCTTGGTGGTTTTGTTTACAGATTCTATCCTTTTTCGAGCAAGGTCAACGTATTCGGGAGAAATGTCGTATCCCACAAATTTTCGTCCGGTTTTCAACGCCACAATGGCAGTCGTTCCGCTTCCCATAAAAGGGTCGAGAATGATATCGTCTTTGAAAGAATACAGTTGTATCAAACGGTAAGGCAATTCTTCGGGAAATGGCGCAGGATGCCCTATTCGTTTTGCTTTTTCGGTGTTCATTGTCCATACCGATTTTGTCCATTCCATAAACTGCTCTTTGGAGATAGAATTTTCTTTGTCGCCTTTTTCGCGATTGTAGTCGCCTTTCGAGAATACAAGAATATATTCGTGTACATCTCTTAATATTGGATTAGTAGCGCTTTGCCAGCTACCCCAGGCCGTCGAAACGCTCGCGCTTGCCGCCTTGTTCCAGATAATTTCGCCCCGCATGTTGAATCCTGTCTCAATCATTATTTTCGAAATATAATCCGATAAAGGAATATACGGTTTGCGTCCGAGATTCGCTACGTTGATACAGGCTCTGCCTCCGTTCACGAGCGTTCGGTATATCTCTGTAAACGAATTTTTAAGCAGATTTAAATATTCCTTTAACGATAAATCTTCGTCATATTCTTTTGAGACATTGTAAGGTGGTGAAGTAACCACTAAATGGACGGAATTGTCCGGAATTTCGCTCATATTTTCGGCATTGCCCAGAATAATTGTGTTTTCGATAGTGTCGGGAAATTTATGATCGCTATCATTTACAACTTTTTCATTTACCAATTCTTTGTAAAGTTTTGAATCGTAAAACCGTGAACTGTCGTGGCTGATATGCCCGATCGTTCCGAACGAACTTGTTACTGTTGTTTTTTTTTCTTTTTTCATCTTAAAACTTCAATCTTGAGAAAACGCTTAGTGGGAGTTTTTTATCGAATCGGTCGCGAATCACGAGTTCGCCAAATGTTTTTTCTTTATATCCTGAAAAAATGCTTGTTACGAGCGTGTCGGCGACGATTGCAGAAAATCCGTTTGAATACAGATTTAGCACTAAAAATGATTTTTCGGGCATCAGGATTTTTTTGCACAACGACATCATTTCGAGAATATTTTCGTCGAGTTTCCATTTTTCGCCACCGGAGCCGTGACCGTAAGCAGGCGGGTCGAGGATGATTCCATTATATCGATTTCCTCGTTTTGCTTCACGTCTGACGAATCGCAAAGCGTCTTCGACAATCCATCTAACACCATCCATTTCCGACGATTCCATGTTTCGTCTTGCCCAACTGACGACCTGTTTTACTGAATCGAGATGAGTGACGTCTGCTCCTGCCGCTTTTGCCGACAACGACGCAGCTCCGGTGTATGCAAAGAGATTGAGGACTTTAGGCAACGGCAATTCCAGCGATTTCACACTGTCGTAGATATAATTCCAGTTTGGCACCTGTTCGGGGAAGATTCCAACATGTTTGAACGATGTAAGTGCCGCATTAAGTCTCATTTTAAGTTCTTTGTAGTTATACGGGACAGTCCACTGTTCCGGCAATCTGTCGCCTGTCCATGTTCCGGAATCTTCTTTACCGGATTTGTTGAATCCTGCACCGGTAGTGAAAGTCGTATTTGCAAGTCGTTGCCATTCGGATTCCTGCATCGACTTTCCCCAGACGCTTTTCGGTTCCGGACGTCGAAGAATATACTTTCCGAAACGTTCCAGCTTTTCAAAATTACCACAATCAATCAATTCATACTGTGGCCAATCGGGTATTAATATCTGCATATTTTAAATTTTTAGATTGTTGCTTACGCCCGAAGGTAAATCGTAAATCCATTTATCTGTTTGTAATTTTTTGAAATCCAACCAGTCTGTCGTATCTGTCTTCCAACAGACGGTAATAGACATACACATTGTAAACATTTTCAGTTTCGTAGAAGCATCCTTCGGTAACGTTCATGTCCAAATCGCCGTTTTT
The DNA here is from genome assembly GCA_031278135.1 of Prevotellaceae bacterium. Taxonomy (GTDB): domain Bacteria; phylum Bacteroidota; class Bacteroidia; order Bacteroidales; family UBA932; genus JAIRLF01. The sequence goes on from JAITKY010000106.1 coordinate 13,647, forward strand.
ATCTAAAACCACATACTGATAATTGTAAAAACCCTGTTTCAACGGGACAATACATTTGTAGGATTTGTCGATATACAACATTTCGTATCTGTCGGAAACCGACCAGTTTGTCAGTTCGCCGAACAGAAATATCCTGCCTTCGACAGACATTTCCGGAGCAAACGAAAAAAGAACGTCAACATATTCCGACTGAGTGTCAGCATCGGTAGAATTTTCGGATGCAATCATATATTTCCCGTTAATATCACGTGCCGACAGATATTTCGACCGTTCGGTATCTTCCACAAGTTCGACACGATGAACGCCATCGAATGTGTGACGTGCAACTCCATGTCCGTTGTAAACCAGCGAACGTGTGTCGAAAGCGCGGTATTCGTTACCTCCGTTGTAAATATTTTTATCGGGACGGGCATAATCGACATTGTTGGGCTGAACAAAAGCAGGTAAAAGGTTTCCGACTCCCGGAACCGCTGTATAGTTCTGTTCTACTCTGACTTTCAGATTCCGGTATGCATCGATAACTTTCAATGAGGAATATGCAACTTTGACGTCGAACTGTTGCATACATGGTGCAACTACGGCAGGAACAATCTCGGATGTATTGATCGCTATCAAAGGTTCTACTATCGAAAAACCTTTGACCAATACAAGTTTACCGGAGTTGCGTTCGAAAACTTTGATGAGATAGTTACCCGATATTTTCAGGCTGACGTCTTCGTTCGGCAAACGAACAACAAAATTGCGATAACTCAAAACCGTTCCCTGCGACAGATTTCTTTCGTTGAAGTAATTTTCGGGAAATCCTGACATGTAGTCATTTATAATCAGATTTTCCTTGTGCCAGTTGGCGTCGCGATGTTCCAAAGTGTAGTAGTAGTCGTCTTCAACTTCATTGTCACGAATAAGTTCGTCGAAAACGAGCGTAACGGTTTCGCCCGAATTGAGCCGGATAACGGGCTCGGAAAGCCGGTCGCCGGTCTTAAACAGTTGTGCGGAATGTATTTTGCCGGAACTGCAAAAATCTTTAAATCCGAACTTCGCGTTAATCTCCTGAAGATTCTGCGAATAAACGACCGTTTGATTTATCAACATTAATAATGTGACAAAAACTTGTGCTGTGTTATTGAGTTTCATTATATTTTCTTCAAAAGCATTATCTTTTATATTGTCATTCCGAGTGCAAAGGTATAACGTTTTTTTAATTCGTCAAATTTCCTGTCGATACAGCCACACAGAAACGTGAAAAATTAGCACGTGAATTATATAATATTCATGACATTTTTATGCGTTTGTGTGTAATTGGAAATTTAATGTTACTTTTGTAAATTATTTGTATAGAAAATGATGACGTCAAAAGAAATAAGGGCAACCTTTTTGAATTTTTTTAAAAGCAAAGGACATGAGATAGTTCCTTCTGCACCGATGGTGGTGAAGAACGATCCTACATTGATGTTTACCAATGCCGGAATGAATCAGTTTAAAGACATTTTTCTGGGCAACGAAGCCGGAAAAGCCGACAGAATTGTCGATACGCAAAAATGTCTCAGAGTTTCGGGAAAACATAACGACCTCGAAGAAGTCGGTCGCGATACTTATCATCACACTATGTTCGAAATGCTTGGAAACTGGTCGTTCGGCGATTATTTCAAGAAAGAAGCGATAGATTGGGCTTGGGAACTGCTTCACAAAGTGTATGGCATTCCGGCGGACAGGCTGTATGCAACGGTTTTCGAAGGCTCCGAAAAAGACGGTTCCGAAAAAGATATCGAAGCCTTCGATTTGTGGAAACAGTATCTTCCCGAAAATAGAATCCTGTTGGGAAATAAAAAAGACAATTTCTGGGAAATGGGCGACACTGGTCCCTGCGGTCCATGCAGCGAAATCCACATCGACCTCCGTACCAACGCCGAACGTGCCGCAATACCCGGAGAATCATTAGTAAACAAAGACAATCCTCTGGTAATCGAAATCTGGAATCTGGTGTTTATGCAATTCAACCGCAAATCCGACGGAAGTCTGGAGTTGCTTCCCGCAAAACATGTCGATACGGGAATGGGATTCGAACGATTGTGTATGGCGTTGCAGGGCGTGACGAGCAATTATGATACCGATATTTTTCAGCCGGTAATCGGAAAAATAGCCGTATTGTCGGGCAAAAAGTACGGGGAAAATAAAGATTCGGACGTTGCGATGCGCGTCATTGCCGACCATCTGCGAGCCATCAGTTTTTCGATTGCCGACGGACAATTGCCGTCGAACGTAAAAGCCGGATATGTTATCAGACGAATATTGCGCCGCGCTGTGCGTTACGGATATACTTTTCTTGGTTTCGACAAGCCGTTTATATGCAAGTTGGTGGGGACGCTGGTTGATGAAATGGGTGAAACATTTCCCGAACTCGTGAAACAGCAGCAATTGATCGAGAAAGTCATTCGTGAAGAAGAATTGTCGTTTTTGCGCACGCTTGAAATCGGAATCAATATGCTCGACAAGTTAGTCCGCGAAAGTAAAAAGCAGGGCAAAAAACAAATTGGCGGCACGGATATCTTCACATTATACGACACTTACGGCTTCCCGCTCGACCTGACGGAACTGATTCTACGTGAACAGGGACTGGAAGCGGATAAGGAAGAATTCGACGCCGAAATGCAAAAGCAAAAAACTCGAGCCCGTAATGCTGCATCAATGGAAGTCGATGACTGGATCGTGATTAAAGACGGTGAACCGGAATTTGTCGGATACGACTGTACATCGTCCGAAACCAAAATACTGCGTTATCGCAGGGTGAAGCAAAAAGACAGAGATTTTTATCAGATTGTTCTCAACAGAACGCCTTTTTATGCCGAAATGGGTGGTCAGGTGGGCGACAGCGGCGTGCTGGAGTCGGAATCGGAAAAGATAGAAATATTCGATACAAAAAAGGAAAACAATCTTTCAGTACATCTTGCAAAAAAATTACCCGCCGGCGATCTGTCCGGGACATTTATCGCATCGGTAGATATCTGTAAACGAACGGCAACGGAATGTAATCACTCAGCTACTCATCTGCTTCATTATGCGTTGCGGAAAGTTTTAGGAATGCATGTCGAACAGAAAGGATCATTTGTGTCGCCGGAAGTTTTGCGGTTTGACTTCTCGCATTTTCAGAAAGTCAGTTATGACGAAATCCGTGAAGTCGAAAAATTGGTTACGAAGGCAATACGCAACAATATTCCGCTCGACGAATACCGTAATATTTCCATCGACGAAGCAAGATCGATGGGAGCGATGGCTTTGTTCGGCGAAAAATATGGCGACAGAGTGCGGGTTATCCGGTTCGGCGACTCAATCGAACTTTGCGGAGGCACTCATATTCATCAAACCGGACATATCGGGACATTCCGGATCGTCAGCGAAGGCTCTATCGCCGCCGGAATACGCCGTATCGAAGCCGTCACAGCCGAAGAATGCGAAAATTTCCTGTACATGCAACAGGATTTGTTATACAGCATTCGCGAAATGTTCAACAACGCTCCTAATATTCAACAGGCTGTCCATAAATTCTTATCCGAAAATCAGGAATTAAAAAAAATGGTCGAAGAATTTAAAAAAGAGAAACTCGTAATCGTCAAAAAAGAACTTGCAAAGCAGATGAAGAAAATCAACGGAATCAATGTCCTGCTTGTCAAAAGTGTATTCTATGCTCCCGATTTTATAAAGGAAATAGCGCTGCAATTGCACGGAGAGTTTACCGAACGGTTTCTGTTTCTCGTGGGAGGTTCCGATGCAGGAAATAAACCTTCAATAACTCTGATGATTAGCGACGACCTCGTCAAAAGCGGATTCGATGCATCGAAATTGATTCGTTCGGCTGCCCGGCATATTCAGGGCGGAGGCGGAGGTCAACCGTATCTCGCTACCGCCGGCGGAAAAAATGCCGACGGATTGAACGCCGCTATTGACGAAATTATGAGCGCAGTGGTTAATTGTTAAAATTTGTTTTGCGGCTATGCACTAATTATGACTAATAAGGTGTGCATTATTTATATTTTAAAATTTTCCGGTAGCCATTTTTTGTCTGTTCCTTCGCGTACGAGCGATTTGAGTTTGAATAATAGAGATGCGCGAAAAGCGGTTCTCAGGTAGTACTTCGAGTATCAAGCAGTACTTATGCCCTTCCGACATTCGTGTTTTCTGATCTTCCTACATACGGACCATTTTAACTTTTCTGTTCCACATGTTCTCTTTTCAACTCAGATCTAAACCCTAACTCCGCCATATTTACCCCGTCTATGATTGTAATAATTTGATAAACAAAAGCATGTGGAATTTTATAAACTACCTAATTAGGTAGCTTATAAAATCCTTGTAATAATTTAAATATTAATGTTCTATAGAAAATAGCTACCTAACTTTTGCGGAGTTAGGGGTTGAATTGTGTTACAACATTGCAAGAGAGTTGATTAATTTTTAATTTTGGGGAGTGGAGGATAAAAGTATTGGTTAAAAAAAATCAAACAAATTAAACAAATTTGATTTCAGCAAGGGAAGATAATAACATGTACAAATTGTATGTACATTAAATAAAAATGCGATTACATTTTTTTGTAATCACTTGTTTTTCAGAGTGGAGGATAAGGGAGTCG
>JAITKY010000146.1 GCA_031278135.1 Prevotellaceae bacterium
TTCTGTCGGCATTATTTATCCCGTATAATTCCATATCGTGCTGTCATACATTGAAATATAGCGCACGACACTATACCTGCTGTTTCTGTTCGCAGCCGGTTACGACCTAATGAAACGGGAATAAATCCTTTTGATATAGCCATTTCTATTTCCTGTTTAGTAAAATCGCCTTCGGGACCTATCATTGTTAATGTTGGTTTGCCCGACACTATTGTTTCTGAGAAAGATATTGTTTTTTCCTCGCAATAGGCTATACATTTTGTTTCTGCGGATTTCAGCCGTATAAAGTCTTTAAATTCTATCACTTGATTAATTTTCGGAAAATGCATGTTCAGCGATTGTTTCATTGCTGCGATGATAATTTTTTCCATTCTTTCGAGGTTCAGCATTTTACGTTCCGAGTGTTCGCTCACTACCGGAGTAATCTCTTCGACACCTGTTTCCACCGCTTTTTCGACAAACCATTCGAAGCGATCGATATTTTTTGTTGGCGCAATAGCTATATGAAGAAATTCCGGACGTTTATAAGCTGGTTGTGAATCAATGATATTAAGAACGCATTTTTTTTGACTGTCGTTAATAATCTTTGCTGTATAAATCTTTCCCGAACGGCTGAATACATCGACGATGTCGCCGGTATGATGCCGCAAAACACCTATACAGTGTTTCGATTCTTCAGAGTTTAAGACACAGATTTCGTCCTCAATTATTTCAGTATAAAACATTTTATAATGCAGTCTATCTAATTAATAATTATCTGTTAAAAGCCGTTTCAGCACAACTTGAGCCGAGATAACCCGATTTGCCGCTTCGGGAATGACAATCGATTGCGGACTGTCGATAACTTCGTCGGCGACAATCATATTCCGTCGCACCGGCAAACAGTGCATAAAATAAGCGTTGTTGGTCAAAGCCATTTTCCGCGAATCGACAGTCCATGCTCTGTCTCTGCTTAAAATCTGTCCATAATTGGGGTCGGTGTATGCCGCCCAGTTTTTTGCGTAAATAAAGTCGGCGCCTTCGAATGCCTTGTTCTGATTGTATTCGATTTTTGCTTTACCCGTAAATTTTTCATCAAGTTCGTAACCTTTGGGATGAGTGATTACCAGTTCATAATCAGTAGCATTTATCCATTCAGCGAAAGAGTTTGGCACAGCCTGAGGCAGCGAACGGGGATGTGGAGCCCATGTCATGACAATTTTAGGACGGTCGGTTTTTCTGTATTCTTCGATAGTAATCAAATCGGCGAAACTTTGCAGCGGATGCCTTGTTGCCGCCTCCATGCTGAAAACCGGTTTTCCCGAATATTTAATAAACTGATTCAGGATTTTCTCCTCATAATCGTCCTGTTTATTTTCGAACCGAGCAAACGAACGTACTCCGATAATGTCGCAATAACTGCCCATAACAGGAATAGCCTCAAGTATATGTTCCGGTTTGTCACCATCCATGATAACTCCGTATCCGGTTTCGAGTTTCCACGCTCCCTGATTCACATCCAACACAATAGCGTTCATTCCGAGATTTAAAGCCGCTTTTTGAGTGCTTAACCGGGTACGTAAACTCGAATCGAAAAATATCGCAAGCAGAGTTTTGTTTTTTCCAAAAGCGTCGTATTGAAATACATTCTTTTTTAACTCAAATGCCTCTTTCAATGCAACATCGAGGTTTCCAATATCATGTACCGACGTAAAATGTCTCATATATTATTATAAGGTATATTTTTATTTTGCTATCAACTTTTCTCTTGCGTCGTTTTTGATTGCCCTGCGCCAAAATTCCGGCAATTGAGGTTGTTGCGGCGACTCGGGCATTCCGGTTGGCGTGCGCAAAAACTCTCCGTCAGCCTCACGTTTGATGTTTCCATCAATGTATTTTACAAGCAGATAACGATCTAATTCTTTCCATTGTTTGATTGTCGAAGCGGCCGTGTTTACCGAAAAATCGGTTACGAACTCTATTGCTTTTTCTTCGTTTTCGGGATACAGTTTTTTCGCATGTTCGTCAATAACCCCAACCATTTCAACATATTTCGATTCAAGTTCTTTTTGCAGAGCGATTATATCAGCGCTCATCACGTCGTAACGTGAATAAGCAAAATTAGTTACACGGTTGAAAACCCAGAAGGCTGCATTATCGGAATACGTCAGCAAATCGCCGTTTCCCACCGCATATTCTTCCGGCACGCGTGTACTACAGCTGTATATCGGTGTAAGACAGGATGTCGAAGCGTCATCGGCGCCAAACCACAATATTCCCGCCAAGGCTTTCGGCATATCGCTCCGACCTTCGGCAACAAACCAAAAACCAGTCTGTTGAGTAGCGATAGCCCGTTCGTGCACAAACTTTTCGCCGTCTATTTCCCAACTCATTGGACGCCAGCGATACGGTAGTTTGAACGGTCCCGCGCCGATGTCGGTTGTCATGTCCATTTTTGTGTCTTCGTAATGGTCTCTCATCATTCCTGCTGTATGTTCGAACGAAACTTTTTCATCCGGTTTGATATAAAGCGGCATCCGGTTTTCCAAATCGTAACCCATTGCATAATCCTGGTATTTCCACATATCGTTGTTCACGCTTTTGAAAAACGACCATACTCTTGCTTCACAGGCACGTGCGCCGCCGAAATCAAGAGGATTATATATATCCGAAAAACTGAAATCACTGTCTTTACCGTTGAACAAGCCAAGTTCACGCGCCGATTGAGCAACATCGGCGGCATACACTACTTCAACCGCAGGGTCAAAAATCCTGTCTATCTCTTTGGAAGATATTGACGTAGAGCCGTTACTCCACGGAAATGTCCGTATCCTTGCTTGATTGGCATGTGCGCACACATATCCGTCGGGAATACGTATGGCGACCCACGCTGCGCCTTTGTTAAGATTTTTAACGGCTTTGCTTTGTTTGTCGTACTGATTTTTTGTTCCTTTCCCGACCATTTCCAGAATCCAGACTTCGTCGGGGTCGGCAATCGAAAACGATTCTCCTACCGAACAGTAGCCATACGCCGCAACTAATTCTGTCATGACTTTAATGGCTTCACGAGCGTTTTTTGCTCGCTGCAATGTGATGTAAATCAAACTGCCATAGTCGATTATCCCTGTTGTATCGACAAGTTTCCCGTCACCGCCGAAAGTCGTTTCGCCGATAGCCAGCGAATGTTCATTCATATTCCCAACGACGCGGTATGTGTTTGACACTTGCGGGATTTCGCCCAGAAACCGTCCCGATTCCCACTCATAGACCTGAAGCATTGTGCCTTCGGGATAACTTGCAGCAGGCCAGAAATATAATTCGCCGTAAAGAGTGTGCGAATCGGCGGCATAAGTGATAAATGTCGAACCGTTTTTTGATGCTCCCTTAGTAATCAAAAAATTGGTACACGCTATAGAAGGTGTTGCTATACAAAGATATGCAACTGCAATAAGTAATAATATTCTTTTATTCATAACACAATACAAATAATTGTAAAACCGCGCAAAGATACAAAATATTTTTATCTCTATACAAATTCTTCCAAAATACCGCAAAATACCGGCAAATGAGATACAAAAAATCTGATCCAAATTTGCAGAATTATATAATTTACAGAATTATTGTTCTATACAATATAACAATTCATGGAATCCGCCGTCGGTTTTGATATTGTGGCATGGGATTTTTCGTATTTCGGCGAGTTCTATCCATCCAGAGATTTCCGATGCCGGCAAATTGTTGGCAATAACTATTTTAGCGGGATTATAGCATGACAGTACCATTTCCGGTTTGATGTTTTGCCGTTCGGTGATGAACAGATAATCTACATTTAACGGAGGTCCCGAAAAGTCGTTGGTTACAGTCAGTTGTGATGATAAAGCGATTTTCTTTCCCGAAAACAAAAGCACGCCTCTGTACGAATCGGGAATGGAATCGACTAATGACAAACTTGTTAAATCCTGTTCGGAACGAAATCCTCTTGATATCAGGTAATTTCTTGTGTTGAAATCGAAAGAACCGTTTATGGCGACGGTGTCTCTTATTGAAAATCCGCTGCCATTTTCGATGAAATAAGCGTAGAATGCCCTTTTCACGCCGAACATGCCAAATTCCTTGTGCGAAGACGCTCTGTATGAATGAAAAGTGCCGATTGAAAACAATCCAATCATCGACGCCAGCATCGTTACAAAACATATTCTCCGTTTAAACGAAAAAAGAAACGCTAACGATAAAATACTGACAACAAGCAAAGTACACTGTATTCCATTAAGATGGATACCGTCGATAGTTGAACCGGGCATACGGTCGAAAAATTTCACAACCCAGTTCATCAGGTAAATCGAAAAATTGAGAGCCAATCCGCTGATAAAAAGCAAAAAAGGTTGCCACGACAAGGCTATGACAAGCGCTCCGATATACATAACCATGCTCGTGTAAGGCACAAGAATCAAGTTCGAAAGAAGAAAATACGTCGGAAACACCTTGAAAATATACAATATAACCGGAAGCGTCCCTAACTGTGCGGCTAAAGTTACTGTCATACATTCGACGAGCGGTTTCACAAATTTGTTACAGTTATGAAACGGTCGCATGAATTTCGGTTGGAAATATACAATCCCCAAAACTGCCAGATACGACAGTTGGAATCCCGATTCGAAAATGACGTAAGGATTTGCTAAACACATTATGAAACAAGAGAATGCGATATTATTATATGTGCTTTTGGTTTTGCTGGTCATGTCGGCAATGACGAAAATCGAAAACATTATGCTTGCCCTCACAATCGACGGCGCCAAGCCCGCAATGGAAGCGTATATCCATAACGAAATGAGGATGATAAGTCCCTTGTAGAAATGCAGTTTTTTGCTTCTGTCCATGAATCGAAGCATAAAACTCAATATCATGAACACAATTCCAACATGCAATCCCGAAACTGCAAGTAAATGAATCGTTCCTGCCGCTGTGTACGAGTTGCGCAGTTCGTCTTCCAAAAACTGCTTGTTGCCCGTAAGTAAAGCCAGGGCGACAGCAAGTTCTTCGGATTTTAATCGTGCTTTTTGCAGTGTTTCAAGAGAATACTGTTGCAGGTTGAAGATGAATTTTCTATAGAAATTTATCTGTCCCGAATCGACAACCGCTACATTTCCCGAATTAACAAACGAAGTCGAAAATATCTTTTTCCGTCTCAGATATTCCCGATAATCAAACTCTTCGGGATTTTGAGGTGGAGAAATTCCGTTGAAAACAGTTTTGCAGACAAGTACGTCGCCGGGCGAAAATTTCAGCGTCGAATCTTTGGTCATGTACATTATCGACTGTTCGTCGCATTTTGTCCAATTCTCTCCGTCGGCGGAAAAAGCCCTGACTATCACGTCCAATCGAAGCGAATTGTCGTTATACACAGGATTTTCGGTTACAAGCAGTTCGAAACGGTTTTCTTCGTTCAGTGGAATAACCGTTTTCAGAGGATTCAACTGTACCAGACTGATTCCCAGAAAAAAGAATATCAGATTATAATGAAATCCATATAACCATGTGAACGAATATTTCTGATAAACTTTGAATAACCGCAAAACCCCAAGCGAAATCATAAAGATCGCAATAAACAATAATCCACTGATTTTCACTGGAAATAACTGATATTGATAAATTATTCCGCACAAAAAAGAAACGGTTATCCTGACAAAAGGATTACGCCGTATATCTTCCATAAAATCAGCCAAATCGTAGCGGTACATTTCGAAATGGTTTATTGCCGGGTTAAAAATTCTGTTATCGGTTCCACGAAACGGTCGATATCGCCCGCTCCCAGAGTTACAAGTACGTCTATATCCCTGTATGCAAGCAAGTTCATCAGTTGCTCTTTGGAACAAACTACTTTGTTTTTTATCCGTACTTTGTCGAAAATAATTCTGGATGTTACGCCTTCGACGGGTAATTCCCTTGCGGGATATATGTCTAAGAGAATCAGTTCGTCAAGCAGGCTTAGACTTTCGGCGAATTCTGCTGCGAAATCACGGGTGCGGGTATACAGATGCGGCTGAAATATTCCCAGAATTTTTCTGCCAGGAAACATCTGCCGGACAGAAGTTATCGATGCTTTCAACTCTTCCGGATGATGCGCATAGTCGTCGATATAAGCGCGTTCCGGCGTATTCACCTGAACGTCGAAACGTCGTTTTACGCCCGAAAATGTCTCTAATGCGTTCTTTATCCTGTTTTTATCGGCGCCTGCCAATATCGAAGCGGCAACGGCGGCAACGGCATTTTCGATATTTACCCAGCCCAGCAGTCCCAAAGTGCAACTGTCGATTGTTCCGACGGGAGTGTGGATGTCGAATTTGAAGATTCCCCGATGTAATTCTATATTAAAAGCGTAAAAATCAGATTCTTTATTATCGTACGAATATGAATATTTTTTGCATCGCAGTTTATTCAGAGGAATGTCGGTTCCTTTTTTCAGGATTAGAACTCCATCGGAATCAATTTGTGCGACAAAATCGCCAAAAGTGTTTTTCATCTCTTTTTCGGTTCCGTAAATATCCAGATGGTCGGCATCGGCGGCTGTAACAATCGCTATATGAGGATAAAGGCGCAAAAATGAACGGTCGTATTCGTCGGCTTCGGCAACTAACCACTCGCTTTTCGACAGGAGAAGATTGCTGTTATAATTTTTCGAAATGCCTCCGAGAAAAGCCGTGCAACCGTCTGATGCAACGGTTATAAGATGAGCGAGTAAAGTCGAAGTAGTCGTTTTTCCGTGCGTGCCTGCGACAGCGAGGACTTTTCTGTCTTTGGCAATCATTCCCAAAACGGCGGAACGTTTTACCGGCGTGTTTCCTGTTTCGCGGAAATAGTTGAATTCGACACTGTTGTCCGGAATGGCGGGAGTGTATATCACAAGAGTTTCGCTGTTCCGGAACTGTTCGGGGATTGCGGCGACACAATCATCGAAATGTATGCTAATGCCCTCATTTTGCAGTTCACCGGTCAAATCCGAAGGGGTTTTGTCATATCCTGCAACCTCGTAACCTTCATGTTTATAGAAACGTGCAATTGCGCTCATCCCTATTCCGCCGATACCAATAAAATACGCTCTTTTTGTCATACAGTGTCACATTTATTTTGATTTTGTAATTCTTCATGTTCGTTTGCTTCGGCGATTCTGCTCGTTGCGAGAATCATACCGAAAGCGATGCATGTGACTAATATTGAAGACCCTCCGGTACTTATTAATGGCAAATTCTGTCCTGTTATTGGAAATCCGCCCACAGATACGCCTATATGTATGAATGTCTGCGAAATAATTAACAAAAGTAATCCCGCCATCAACAATGAAGTGAATGGTCGGGTACATTTTTTCAATACTTTTAAAACCCTGTAAAACAGCATAAGATAAACTATAATCACAAATATTCCGCCCATCATGCCGTATTCTTCGATAATCATTGCGAAAATAAAGTCGTTATGAGCCTCCGACAGTGTTTTACGATAAAAACTTTTCCCCGGCGCAAACTGGAACAGTCCGCCCGAAACAACTGCATATTGCGCTGTTTTGGCTTGCTCATAGTTGTTTTTCGACGAACTGAAAGCGCTTACCCACCATGTGCTTACTCTGTTTGACGCTGTTTCTTTGCGTCCAATATCTTTGATAAAAAAAAGATAAACGGCCATTAGTACAAAAAAAGACATAGCGCTGATAGTCCGGTACCTAATCTTTGTAGATCCCATGAATACCATCACCATCGAAACACCGCCGATGATCGCTGCTGTCGATGTATGTCCGAAAATAATTAGACCGCATACCAGAAATATAGGAAAAAGCGCCAGCAATATAAATTTTTTGATACTCCCGCCGAAACCATCACTTATAACTTTTGCTAAATAGACCACCATGAAAACTTTGGCAAAATCCGAAGGCTGAAAACTGCGACTAAAAAGCCAGCGTTTTTCTCCTTCTCCCTGTATAACAAGTACTAATATCAAGCAGACGACAATGAAAAACAAAATTATGGGAATGACTATTTTATACCATTGTATCGCCATTTTGTGCATTAGGTAAATAACTACAAATCCTGAACATAAGAAAAATATATGCCTCGAAATCGGTCCTATCAAATTTCCTGATCTTATCGTTAGCCTGTATGTACTTGAATAAACAGATATTATCGATACAAAGGCAAGTATGCCAAGTAAAATCCAGATTTTTCTGTCTCCTTCGAATTTAAATGATAAATGTTTCATATTACTATCTTTATCGCTGCCTTAACCTTAACTGTATTATACATCTTTTAATACCAAAATTCGCCGGCAAAAGTACATGAAAATTTTAGATTTCCAAAAGCGTGAGATAAAAATCAAGACCACATTGTCACAATGGAAATTCTTAAATCTATCTTTAAAACACTTCAAGAATTGACAAAAAAACGAAAAATATCAACTCATATAAAAATCAGTAATACTTCAATCTTTAAACTCATAATGCAACAAAATTTCATTAGAATCTTCAGACAGTTCCTGTATCTTATAATTGTTCAACAATGAAAGAGACAATTCTCCATTATTTTTCTTCTCGATAAAAGAGCTCATAATACACGAATTTATAGAGAGATATATCCCTTTTTGATCTGCGAAAACAAATGTGGGGAAAGTCCGGACTGGTTCACTGTATGTTAAATCATCAAAAAAATTAACAAATTTGGCGGTTTTATTTTTTGTGTCGTATAATACCGTATGTCCACCTCCTCGAAGAAATTGGAGCAATATAAAATCAGAAAATTCAAGATAAGTAAACAGATTGAAATATTTTTTTAGTGAAGACATTTTCTGGTAAAGATCGTTGATATTAGTGTTTTCAATATCCTTTTTTGTAACCATATTTCTGCTTGCAAGCGTCAAAAACGGCATAATCATATTTTCCGTTACAGACATTACTGTATCCATACAAAACGTGTGAAACTTCATATTTCCAGAGGACTGCAGGAAAGGACTTTTACCATTATTTGATGGAAAATCTATTTCTTTATTATATTCGGCATAATTAAACCATGCCTCTTTAGTTTTACCTGTGTTTGCATCTATCCTGTGCAGTAAGAATCCATTTTCATGGTCGCGAAAATCACCACCGTTAGTGTACAATTCTCCGTCTCTATAATGTATATGCCAATTTGTCCTGTTGTTATTCAATTTCACAGATTTGATGAACTCACCCGAATAAACATTATATAAATGAATTTTTTGAGTCTGGGAATCTGATACATATATGATTTTATTTAAAGTGTCTACAGAAAAATCAGCTAAAAAAATATGCTGCCCGGGACCTCCACCAAAACTGCCTATTTTATGTAAAAAGTCTCCTTTTTTGTTGAAAACAAAAATAGATTTGGCTATTGTATTGTCAAGTATTATTATTAAATCATTCGTAATATGCAATTTATTTATAAATCCGATTAAGGAATTTGGCGTTGTTTCAAAAACAAGAGGAACTACATTTTTGAATAAATCAGAAAAATTCAAATCGCTTGCCGATTCTAAATTGTCCAAATCAATTACATGCAAGTCTGGATTATCTTTTCTTTGTATCTTATACTCTGTACAAGAAAATAAAGTGATGAGTATAAATAAGTAAATGTAATATCCCATAATCAAAAATTGAAAAAAAAGTTGAAAATCCTTAAATCCGCACGAAAAAATTTGTAAAAACGAAAAACTTTATAATGGCTATTTTTCAAAATCCGGAGTGCAAATTCATAATCACTGATAAAAAAACATCCAAAGCCGGTCGTAAACTTTGGAAACAGCGAAGGATATTTTTCAGACCCTATACAGTTAATTGCCGAATGTTTGCGGCAATTACGTAAATCGTTAATATACAAGATTTTTCTATCATAGA
>JAITKY010000258.1 GCA_031278135.1 Prevotellaceae bacterium
TTGGGAGTAATGTTATACTCTTCGCCGTCGATGACAAAATGCGCATTTTCGATTCTGTTCGCAAATCGTCCTACGCTTGCGCCGATGTAGCAGGTATCGGTCAAATATCCTTCCAAATCAGAAAATCCGAGAAGGACGTCGTCTTTTGTTCCTTTGTTGTCGGGGAGAATGGCGGAAACCCATGTAGCGCCGTAGTTTGTGACAGCAATACTGTTTCCATTTCTGTTTGTGATGGTGAACAGTTCAACTTTTTTGCCTTTTGCTTCACCAAAATTAGTTGCTTTTACTTCCATAAATTATCAGGATAAATATTTTTTTCAACGAGTTGATTAATTTTTGCTATTACTGCCGGTTTGTCTTCCCTGTAGGTTACTCCAAACCATTGCGAATCGGTATCAAGTACTTTGACGGTCGAAATCCTGTTCTGTATAAGATAATTGACCATCAAAGGAATGAAAAATTCAGATTTCAGTTCATGCCCGTGTTCGTCGAGGAATTTTTTGAAATACTCTTCGGAATGTTGGAAATAATCGGGCGTAAACCCCCAGATATTCATCGATACAGGCGTGTTTTCTTCGATGAGATGCCATTCTCCGTTTGCGTCTTTATATTTGATTCCGTCGTCAAGTCGTTCGATGTGTGTCCGTTCGACGACGTTTGTCAGATAACCGTTACCGTCGGTCTGCGAAACGCCGCGTGCGACAGCGCCACTCTCCGACAGCGTGTTCTGTATCCGGAATCCGACCATCGAATACTGATTGGTCTTTCCATAAACGTTAAACAAAAATTTGCTCATCACTTCGAACGATGTCCGTCCGTAAAAATCGTCGGCATTAATTACGCAAAACGGCTCTCTAATCATGTGTTTAGCCATCAGTACGGCATGATTTGTTCCCCATGGTTTTTCCCGTTCGGGATTCGGACTGTATCCGTCCGGCAAATCCGTTATCTCCTGATAAACAATATCAACAGGGATGTCTTTGGCAAACCGGGCATTGACAAACTCCCGAAATTCTTCATCAAAACTGTGACGAATAACAAATACGACTTTGCCAAAACCGGTCTGTATGGCATCGTAAACAGAATATTCAATTATTGTTTCGCCCGAAGGACCTACTCCGTCCATTTGTTTCAGTCCTCCATATCTGCTGCCTAAACCTGCAGCAAGCACAAAAAGTGTCGGTCTCATCCTAAAAAAAATATTTAATATTACAACAAAATTACTTTATAAATTCCATATCTACAAATCATTACCCTAATTTAAATAATAAATATAAATCAGATAATTCAACGGCGAAGATAATGATTTTTTTTGTTAATGATTTTTTTTTTTTTTTGTTAATGGACATTTTTTGTTATTTTCTGTACACATCGCTATTTTCGCCAACATACATAATATGACAATCATTCTTCGGATACAACTTTTCAACAATTTATAAGCGCAGCAGAATCAAGAGGCGATGATTAAATAAGCAAAGGGCGCGAATTATTTTGCGCCCTTTCATATCCAATTGCCGTATTTTTCTGTCCATTATTAATCGTCAATACCGATAAATTTGCCGTTGGAATCAAATTTCAAATCGATATCGTTGGAAAGCCCGATTTCGTACCCGTAGTGTTCCCTGTTTACTTCGACTGCCGAAAGCTTCGGGAAATTGTTTGCGACGTACTGCGACAATGGCTGTGGCAGCAGGGCAAGGATGCTTTCGGGAATGGGCGACGTATGTCCGTCCACATCGTCCCAGTTGCCGGAGCCGGTAAAGTCAATGTCGAAACCGTTTGCCAGATAGACTGTATAATCTTTATCCAGCGCTTCCGTTTCCTTGACAATGGCAGTAATTTCGACATCGGGAAAATGCGTTGCGATGAATGTTCGGCTGATGGCAGGCAATTCGTTTTCTTGAATGAACTTTTCTTCTTCACATGCGACAAACATTGTTACGACAGCGGAAAATGTTACGTAAAACACTGTTTTTTTCATTTCAGATTTTTTAAGTGTTAACAATTAATAATCTGTTTTCTCACTCGTTATCGTGCCGTTCGACTGTATCAGCAACTCGACTTCCGTATCGCGAAGTTCCATTTCTATTTTGTAAAAAACTTCCGTTCCACGACGGATTTTGTCGATATCCTCAAAATGGTATTTGGGATATTTTGCTTCGGCGGCGTTCTTTACGACGGCGGGCAACTCCGAACGGTAAATTTCTTCGACAGTCATCAGCAAATTTCCTTCGGCATCGTAATATGCTTTCCAATCCCTGAACCGTATGTCAAATTCAACCTCATAAATATTGCCGTCGGTTTCCCATTCCACGCCGGATGCTTTGGGAAAATCGACTTTAAATTTTGTTGCCGGTTTTGCCGGCGGCATCACGTCGTGCGAATGAGATGTCCGGTATTTCCGAATCATTTTCGCAATGGTATCATTGGAATAAGCGTCCGAAATCGTCGGAGCGGGAGACTGAGCTGCAACTTGCACAAATATAGCGCAATTCACAAGTGCAATAAAAATTTTTAATCCTTTCATTTTGACTTTTTTTTAATTCATTTATTAAATTAATTATTTTCGAGGGCAAAGGTAGAGGGCAATTCTGTAAAGATTTGGGAAAAACGTTTTTTTTGCAACCTGCATCAACATTTATTCGTGCTACTGTTGATTGACAGTTTAAAGATGTGCATTTCCCCGTCGTAACAGTAATTGATTTCTATCTGATACAGGTCGGCGATGGTCTTGACGATGGAAAGCCCTAAACCTGATGATTTTTCATCGCTTGCGCCGGTCTGATAACGGTCGAACATCTTAGCGGCAGCTCTGTTTCCGGTGTTGGCTATCGTAATTGTGTCGGAGGCGTAACGGATGCTGATTTTCCCGTTCGGCTCGTTGTGGATGATGGCATTTTTTACGAGATTGGTAAATAGAATGTGTACAAGGTCTTCATTTATTTGCAGGACGAGTGAAGCATTACCTTTCTGTTCTACTGTGATTTGCCTGTATGCGGCGAGGTCGTCAAACTCGACGATAACCTTTTCCAGCGTTTCCCGCAAATTCACTGTCCGGCTTTCCGCAAACTGCCTGTTTTTTATTTTGGAAAGCAGCAGCAGGTTACTGTTTAATCGTTTCATCCGATTCAGGATGTCCAGCACGCCCGCCAATTCTTTTACATACGTTTCATCATTCCGGTATTTTTCGAGCAGGTTTTCCAGTTTGGCAATGGCAATGGCAAGCGGGGTTTGCAGTTCGTGCGAAGTATTTTCGATAAACACTTTTTGTTCGGTAAAAACATGCATGTTTTTTTCGAGCAGTTCTCTTACGGTGTTGTTCAGTTGGATGTATTCCCTAATTTTGACAGGAGGAAAGTCAATCATCCGGCTGTTGTCCAGATTAAATCTTTTCAATTCATCCAATAATCGGTAGAATGGTTTGTTGGCTTTCGTAATAATGATTTTACCGACAACAAACATTGTCAGCGAAAGTGTAATCCACAGCCCTAATAGGAGATAAAGCATGTTTTCTGTCAGGTCATTGCTTTCGACAGTGGAAATAAAAAATTGCAATTGATAATATTTCCCGTTTTGTTCGCAGCGGAAAGCGGTAGTGAGCATACGCACTTCTTCTTTCTCAAGTTCGGTGGGAAAATATATTGCGGTTGTAGTAAAGTTTTCGATGAGGGTTTCGGCGTCTTCCTGCATAATTTCCTTAATATAGAAATTGGGCGGGGTGTTGTCTTTCAATATTTCGGTAAATCCGGACGTGGTATTGGCTTTGGCAATAAACTCCTGCTTAAGGTTAGTCAATCCTTCGTCGATGCCGTCGTGGATTTCTTTCATTTGCAAGAAGAAATAAACAGTCGCCCAAAGTAGCATGATTACCGTAAAAAACAGCGTTATACGGGAAATTAAATAATCGATGAGTTTCATATTGTCAATTTGTAACCGATGCCATACATGTTTTCTATTGTGATATCCGAATTTCCGTCTTTCAGTTTTTTGCGCAGGTTTTTAACCTGCGAATAGACGAAATCAAAATTGTCAGCCATGTCGAAATTGTCGCCCCAAACGTGTTCAGCTATGGCTTCTTTGGTAATCAGACGATTTTTGTTGGTGATGAAAAATGCAAGCATGTCAAATTCCTTACGGTTCAGTTTCAGTGGACAGCCATCCACATACATTTGTCGCTGTGCGAAGTCCACCGAAGAATTGCCCGATGTTACGGTCTGTTTTCCATCCTGCTGTTTGCGCCTGAGTACGGCTTTAATCCGTGCGTGGAGTTCCGGCAAATAAAAAGGCTTTGTTAAATAATCGTCTGCGCCCAGGTCCAGCCCCAATATTTTATCGTCGAGCGAATTTTTTGCCGATATGATAATGACGTTTCCCGTTTTGTTTTCCTTTTTCATTTCTCTGAGAATTTGCAGCCCGCTGCCGCCGGGAAGGGAAATATCCAGCAGAATGCAATCGTATTCATACAACATGATTTTTTCTATCGCAGAATGATAATCGACGGCTTTTTCTACGACATATTTTTCCACTACCAAAAATTCTTCGATGGCTTTCAGTAAAGTATACTCATCTTCGATAATCAGAATTTTCATGTGCTCATATCTTTTATATTAATATCAATTTCCGTTCTTGATGCCACTTTCAACGTACTTTTCATTTTTACCATCTATTACCAAAAAAACAATCTCTCGTCAATACTTGTTATCGAATCAGGAATACTGTAACTCACTTTTTGCTGCGCGGGCAAGTTATCAGTGTTGTCTTGTTTTTGTTGAACAGTACACCATCAACATAGGAATAGGCAGTATTGGAATCCTCAACATTGATAGCCGTTAAGCCATTGCAATCAATAAAAGCCCAATTGCCAACGCAAAGTCGCGTAGCGACGACACTTCATTGACCGTATGTTAAAGCATACGGAAAGAGCTAACAGTCAAAAAGTCCCGCAGCGACAATACTTTATTGACCAATTAATAAAGTGTCATTTCATCCCTTAATATTTTGCATTGTGCATATCTCCGGTTTCGTTGAATGCGTTATGAAAAGCAAAACAAGCCGTTAAACTGTGA
>JAITKY010000036.1 GCA_031278135.1 Prevotellaceae bacterium
TTTTTTAGTCATCGTTTATCAAAAAGATTGAATCCTGCCACTGAAAAAGGAAAGCACTAAATAAACTTTAACAATGACAGGATTTTCAACCAAATAACATATTATCAAACAATCAAAATCAAAAAAGTGTAAATCAAAAAGCCCAATCAAAAATTGGAGAAGCGTCTTCCGGTTTAGCAACATGAAGACGCTTTTGATCTCCAATTCGGTTGTTGAATTATTCTCCAACCTTTCATCAACTATTAACTTAAACAAACCTACTAACGCACAATTTTACGTTTATAATCTATAATTCTGCAACAAAGAACGGCAAAAAATCAATTGACCAATCCAATCTCTTTATTAAAACGAAAAAAATGGAGTTAAACACGAAAAAAACGTATTAAAAAAGCCGTTTTTTGTGTTGATATTTCACAAAATCAGATTACCTTTGTAAAAAATTACAAGTATTGAAATGAATTTGTTCGATAAGCTTGCATCTAAGAGGACAATGCTGATAATCAGCATTGTAATGGGAACATTTATAATTTATCCCAACATAAATGAACTGCTGTGGCATTCGAAATACAAAGAACCGGAATTTCTGGTTATTTTCTTTTGCAGGTATTTGTTTTTCTGCATATTAATATGGATATTGCTTTTGGCAAACATACGCAGGCTGAACATCCTCACTTTTTCGAAACGGCTATTAAAAACACTGATATTCACTATTATCGCTTACGGGATCTATGCGTTTATATCTCTTGCAGTGTTGAGCAAACATGTCGATTGTTTTACGGGGATTTTGCTGTTTCAGTTTGTTGTTACATGCCTGCTGTGTACTTTGACAGGACATGTTATTACCATGTATAAAGAGCAAAAAAAAAGGGAATTGGAAATAGAACAACTCAAAACCGAAAATCTGCAAAGCCGGTACAATGCATTGTCGTCGCAGGTGAATCCGCACTTCTTCTTCAATTCGCTTAACAGTATAACTGCTTTAGTGCGTGAAGAAAAGAAATATCAGACTCTGGAATACATCCATAAATTGTCTGGAGTGTTCCGTTACATTCTGCAAAGCGATAAAAAAGGACTTGTCTGTCTCAAGGAAGAACTTGATTTTCTGGAAGCCCTGCGCTACATGTACGAAGTGCGTTATGCCAACAAACTCAGTTTCACTATCAATGTCGCCGCAGAGAAACAGGAATTGTTGATGATTCCTGTCCTGTCGCTTCTTCCTCTGGTCGAAAATGTGATGAAACACAATGTGATCGATAGCGACAATACTATGGAAATCACAATCATGCTGAACGATATGGACGAGTTAGTCATCTCGAATCCGGTTCACGAAAAAATCAACGTATTCAACTGTAACGGAATAGGGCTGACTAACCTCGCTGAACGATTTACAATGCTGACAACAAAAAAGATAACTGTCGAAAAAAACAGCAGCATCTTTAAAATTACATTGCCATTGACTACAGCATAAAAAAATCAAAAATCGATGATTTGGATAACTTTTTGTACTTTTGCAAAAAAATGATAATTGATTTAATAAATAAAATAATGGAGGCTGTTGTTACTAAAAGACTGAATTTAATATGTTTCCTTTGTATATTCATCTGTGTACAAACGACATTGTATGCCGATGGAGGATTATATCTTTTCCCGAAAGGGGCAAAAGCGACGGGCATGGGCAAAAACGGACTGTTAAACGTCGATGTCTGGGCGGTTTACAACAATCAGGCGGCATTGGCATCGATCGAAAATGCCAATGCCGGATTGAATTACGAAAACAAATTTGCTATGAAGCAGTTAGGCACGAGTGCCGGAGCATTTGTCGTTCCTGCGCTGACCGGAACTTTTGGGTTCAGCATCGCACATCTCGGCATTGACGATTACGGAGAAACAAGAATCGGAGCTGGATACGGGAAAAAAATTGCAAAACGACTGTCGTTGGGCATACAGTTCAATTATCATTTATTGAATTTCATATCGGGATATCCCGATTTTTATACTTTTACCGGAGAAGTAGGACTGATAGCCGAACCGCTGGACAATCTGTTTATTGGGGCGCATGTCTTCAACCCTACTTTTGCAAAACTCAATTCGAGGTACGAAGACCCTGTCCCTGTGACATTCAAAACAGGTGTAGGATACAAAATAGCCGGAAAACTGATGTTAACGGCTGAAATTGAAAAAGAAAGATACGACGACGTATCTACGCGATTTGGGATAGATTATTCGATATTCAAAAGTATGAGTTTACGGACGGGTGTTTCGTTCAATCCTGTAGAAATCTGTTTTGGAGTAGGTTGGGTTGCAAAAAAGAAACTCTGTCTCGATTTTGCCTTTTACCACCACGAAGTTCTTGGCTACAGCCCGCAATTAAGTTTATCATACAGTTTCGGGAAATAGCATCAGGTCTTTCCCTATATCGCGTCTGTAATAGCATCTTTCGAAACTGATTTTCTGCACGGAATCATAGACGGAATCCAGAGCGGACGTCAAATTGCCGGATAAAGCCGTAACTGCAAGAACCCGTCCTCCGGACGTGACGATTTTGTTATGGACGCCGGTTGTTCCGGCATGGTAAACTTTGTTTTCGGTAACAGAAGAGATTCCTTCGATTTCGTAACCTTTCGTATATTCTTCGGGATATCCACCCGAAACAATAACCACAGTAACAGCTGTTTCGGGACGAATAGCGCACTGTTTCGTGTCGAGAGTTCCTTTTGCGACACCGTCGAACAGATCAAGTATGTCGGCATCGAGTCGCGGCATGACTGCTTCCGTTTCAGGGTCGCCCATTCTGACGTTGTATTCGATGACGTAAGGTGCGCCGTCGCAGTTTATCAATCCGAAGAAAATAAAGCCTTTGTATGATATTCCGTCTTCCTGCAAACCCCGGACAGTAGGCTCGATAATGTTTTTTTCGACCTTGTCCATGAACGTTTTACTGGCAAAAGGGACAGGCGACACAGCGCCCATTCCGCCGGTATTCAGTCCGCAGTCGTTTTCGCCGATTCGTTTATAGTCTTTTGCTTCGGGAAGTATTTTATACGATTTGCCGTCGGTGAGCACAAATACGGAAACTTCGATACCCCGTAAAAACTCTTCTATCACCACTTTGTTGCTTGCCGCTCCAAACTTGCCGTCGAGCATTTCCTTCAAAGTCGATTTCGCTTCGGACAAGTTATCGACGATTATAACTCCTTTTCCGGCAGCCAGTCCGTCGGCTTTCAGCACGAAAGGAGGCGTCAGTTTTTCAAGAAAAGCGTATCCTTTCTGTAAACCGTTCTTGTAGAACGATTCGTAACGTGCTGTCGGAATACCGTGCCTTGTCATGAAATCTTTTGCAAAATCCTTGCTGCCTTCAAGTGCTGCGCCTTTTTTCGACGGACCAATGACCGATACGGGTTTACCATTAAAATAATCGGCAATACCCTTTACCAAAGGATCTTCGGGACCCACAACCAGCATTTCTATATTGTTTTCCATCACAAACTTTCCAATCGCATCAAAATCGGATATATTCAACGATATATTCTGTCCACACTCCGCCGTTCCCGGATTTCCCGGCGCAATAAATAGTTTAGTCAGACAGGGACTTTGCGCTATTTTCACAGCCAAAGCATGTTCGCGTCCTCCACTTCCAAGTAATAATACATTCATCGTCTTAAAAATAATGCGCAAAGGTAATTGTTTTTCCATATTTGAAAAAATTTAGTAACTATTCAGCCCTGACTTTCGGAATAAGCCAAAGAGCCTCACAAACGTTTTGCGAATTTTTGATAGTAGTATCAATGATAGAACGAATTACAGCAAAATCTTTAGCTCCTTGCAC
>JAITKY010000054.1 GCA_031278135.1 Prevotellaceae bacterium
GAACTTAAAACGGATATCGAGAATGTTCGTAAAGAACTTAAAACGGATATCGAGAATGTTCGTATAGAACAGAAAACGGATATCGAGGACGTTCGTATAGAACAGGAAGACGGTTTCAACAAATTGGATACTAAAATTGAGGACGTTCGTAAAGAACAGAAAATGGATATCGAGAACGTCCGTAAAGAACAGAAAGACGGGTTCGACAAGTTGGATACTAAATTTGAGGATGTCCGTAAAGAATCGAAAGACGGGTTCGATAAAGTGTATGCTAAAGTTGATGACGTCCGTAAAGAATTGAAAACGGATATCAAAGATTCCCATAAAGAACTTAAAGAAGATTTTAAACGGGAATTAAACATAGATGGCCGCATTATTGATTTATCGCAACGCGTGTCCAAGACCGAAAAAATATGGGTGAAGGCACAATAATGACGCTTTATTGACATGCAGATGATACTGATTTTAAAAAGGTAAAGTCTGCGAAAATCCTTAAATCAGCGTCATTTGCATGCTAAAAATTAGTGGATAAAAAGTTAATTAATCACATTAATCCATTCATAACGATTTTGCGTATGATCCATAAACCGGATAAAATCGTCTTTCGTGACAGTAATTGATGCGGTATTGACACATGGATGAAAACTCAATCGTTCAGCATGTTGGAGATTTTCGTCGAGAAAGACATGTACATGATGTTCTTCATCGTATATCAGACCGAAAGGTGTAACCGAGCCGGGCGTTACACCCAGATATTTCAACATTCGCTGTTCGGAAGCAAAACTTAACTTGCCCTGACACAGTCGTTTTTCGATTCTGTGAATATCCATATCGCAGTCGCAGTCGAGGATAACCAGATAATGCTGATTTCCCTTGTGATTTCGAAAAAACAGATTTTTACAATGTTTGGCGTCATGTCCTGCCCAGTATTGTTTAGCGATTTCGACAGTCGGCGCCGGCGGATGTTCCAGATATTCGAACCGGATATTTAACTCCGCAAGTAATTGATACAATTTGTCATGTCCATTCATAACGTAAATATTTTTTACATTTTTCGACAAAAGTAGCAATAATTCACCATATCTAATTCCAAAACTTGTGAACCACATAGAACACAAAAGCTTATCTCAAAGCGCACAAAGAAAAACAGTGACCTTTGTACAAAAATTTCGAGTCCTTTGTAATTTAAACGCAATAAAGAAACTGCCATTTTGTCAGTTTTTGCATTTTGGCACACACTTTGATTACATTTCGACAAAAAAAAAATGTAATTGAAAATATTTATTGAAAGTATATGAAAGGTAAAATTGGTGTTACGACGGAAAACATTTTTCCGATTATTAAAAAGTTTTTATACTCCGATCATGAGATATTTCTCAGGGAGATGGTGTCGAACGCAATAGATGCGACAAAAAAACTCAAAGCGCTCTCATCGCTGGGA
This sequence comes from Prevotellaceae bacterium, assembly GCA_031278135.1. Classification (GTDB taxonomy): domain Bacteria; phylum Bacteroidota; class Bacteroidia; order Bacteroidales; family UBA932; genus JAIRLF01. Next base: position 1,442 of record JAITKY010000054.1, read on the forward strand.
GAATTTAAGGGCGATACAGGCGAATTGTCCATAAAAATTTCTTTGGATAAAAAGCGTAAGACGTTGACAGTATCCGATAACGGTATCGGGATGACAGAAGAAGAAATCGAAAAGTATATCAATCAGATAGCCTTTTCGGGCGCCGAAGAGTTTCTGAAAAAATACAAGGACAAAACTAATATTATCGGGCATTTCGGTTTGGGATTTTATTCGTCGTTTATGGTTGCCGATGAAGTGGAAATCATCACAAAATCGTATCGTGACGATGCTCCCGCAGTTCATTGGAAATGCGACGGCTCGCCCGAATACACTACGGAAGAAGCCGAAAAGACTGAACGTGGAACCGACATAATCATTCACATATCAGATGATAACGAGGAATTTTTGTCGGAAGACAGAATAAAAAATCTGTTGAATAAATACTGTAAATTTCTGCCTGTGCCTATCATTTTCGGCAAAGAACAGGAGTGGAAAGATGGAGAATATGTCGATACGGACAAGGATTTGGTTATCAACGAAACAAACCCGCTGTGGACTCGTACGCCATCCGAATTGAAAGACGAAGATTACATGAAGTTCTACAGAGATTTGTATCCTGCAAGCGACGACCCTCTGTTTTACATACATCTTAACGTCGATTATCCGTTCAACCTCACCGGAATACTGTATTTCCCGAAAATAAAGAGCAATATCGATTTTCAGAAAAATAAGATCCAATTGTATTCAAACCAGGTTTTTGTGACAGATTCGGTCGAAGGCATCGTTCCCGATTTTCTCACTCTGCTTCACGGCGTGCTGGATTCACCCGATATTCCGCTCAATGTGTCACGTAGTTATCTCCAAAGCGATGCGAATGTGAAGAAAATATCCGGTCATATCACAAAAAAAGTTTCCGACCGTCTTCAGGACATATTCAAGACCGACAGACCCAAATTCGAAAGCAAATGGGATGATCTTAAACTGTTTATAGAATATGGAATAGTGACGGACGAAAAATTCTACGAAAGAGCCGAAAAATTCTATCTTTTCAAAAATACCGATAACAAGTATTTCACTTTCGGCGAATATAAAAAATTAATCGAGCCGGAACAAAAAGATAAAAACAAGAATCTCATTTACTTGTATGCGTCGGACGTTAAAGCTCAATACAGTTTTATCAACGCTGCAAAAACCAAAGGTTACGATGTCCTTTTACTCGACGGACAGCTGGATGCTCACTTTATCAACAAGTTGGAAGGATCGTGGAAAGATTCGCGTTTTGTGCGTGTCGATGCCGATGTTATCGAAAAACTGATAGAAAAAGACGTAGTCAGAGAATCGAAACTGACAAACAGTCAGACCGATTTGCTTCGTCCGGTTTTCGAAGCCAACAGTCCCGCAGGCGACGAAAGATATTTCGTAACGTTCGAATCGTTAGGCGAAGACGACGCTCCGATAACAATCACTCAAAGCGAGTTTATGCGGCGTATGAAAGATATGTCGGCGGTTGGCGGCGGCGGTTATTCGTTCTACGGACAAATGGGCGATATGCTGAACGTAGTGGTAAACACAAATCATCCTTTGGTGTTGGAAATCAATGATAATCTCGAAAAAGACCTGACGGAGCAATTAAAACCTACTGAGGAAAATATATCCCGTATCCAGACGTCTATCGACGAATTGAATACCCAAACGAAGGATAAAAAAGATGACGAAATTCCTCAAACACTGAAAGATGAATTGAGCGAAACTGAAAAATCGCTCGACGAGGCTAAAAAACAAAAGACAAGTATCTTGTCCGAATACGGCAAACAAAATAAGTTAGCCAAACAACTGTTCGATCTGGCTCTGCTGGCAAACAATAGATTGACAGGCGAAGAACTCGATAAATTCGTAAAACGAAGTATCGAATTGCTGAAATGATAACGTCGTAAGTATATAAAA
>JAITKY010000057.1 GCA_031278135.1 Prevotellaceae bacterium
ATATCCATGATATTGGATATACATCCCAATAGTGTAACCAATTATATAAAGATGTATCAGGAAAAAGGAAAAGCAGGTCTTTGTATCACGAATTATCACGGTTCAGGCAGTAAACTGTCTAAATCGACGTATTGATTCTATGATGGAAATGACTAAAGAAGTTAAAGCTTGGGAAAAAATGCAAGAAACAATATAAAGGCTAAAATAAATTGGCAATTTACTACAGAAGATGCGAGGATAAAGCTACTAAAACTTTATCCGACATTCAAGGAGTGACATGACAATAGATTATTTATTGACAGCTCCTTAGATCAAGGGAGGGGTGCGACAATTTGAAATGCATCCGTTTAAAGAGTAGTGAAAAACCTTCTATTAAATATATGTTAATCACTATATAATAGTATTGAAAAACCATCTGTTAAATATATGTTCAGCCCTGTATAACAGATAGAACTTGTTGCCTAAAATTTCTTTAAACTTTTCGGCATACTGTTCGATCACCAGCGCTTCTTCTTTGTGGGATTTCACTTCTATATCAACAAAAGACTGATATTCTCTGATTTTGTACTTACGAAAAATGTTGCACATTTTGTCGTTAGCCTCTTTTCTTTTTATTAGAATTTTTTTGAGTTTACCCTGATAATTTTTATATTCGGGCCAGAAAACGGCCGCTTCCGATTCAGTGAGTTCCATTATTTTGGTAAACATAACCACTTTCATCGAATCGATATATTTTTCGATCATACGTAACCGTTCTTTTTCTTCTCGTTGACGTTCCGACTCGATATCGTTAAAAATATTTACTTCCTCAAAGTTATTTTTTCTACTGTTATTATCCGGATACCCGACATGCAAATCAAACTCGATAAAATTAAAAAAGACGGTATCGGAATTTCGGTCTCTTGTATTCTGTGCATAAGTATCGCCCACAGTAATACTAAAAAGAGTTATTAACCCTATTAAATTTTTCATAAAAAACAATTAAATAATTCATTAATACCTTGTAGCCAAATAATCATTCAAATTGACATTGTGTAAAGCCAAATAATCAACAACAGCGTCTCGATTTGACTTTAGATAATTCCTCTGAGAATCGGCTGTTTTCTCTGTGTCATCCGTAGTATTCTTATCAACTGTCAGAGTTTCGGAATTTTGTTTTTTTAGAGACATGCTGGTAAAATTAAAATACGATAGAAACAATGCGAGCGCCAATACTATGATTCCTCCGCTCCATGCCAACTTGGAAATAAGCCCAAATACCGGACTTTTTTTCGACGTTACACATTTATCCTGAACTCTCGACGGCAAGTCGTCGAAGTATTTGTCCGGGACAGCAAAAGGATTCTTCTTTAATTCACTATTCAACAATTCATTATTCAACATCGTTTTACAATTTTGTAGTGTTTAGACATTCATTTTTGTTAAAGGTTTAATCTTCCTGTAAAAATTTTTCGATTTTTTCGACCGCATGGTGATACGAGGCTTTTAAGGCTCCGACTGATGTCCCCACAGCAGCGGAGATCTCTTCATATTTCATTTCATCAAAGTACTTCATGTTAAAAACCAACCGTTGTTTTTCGGGCAAACGAAGCAGGGCTTTCTGAAATTTCTCCTGCATTTCGTCGCCGCTAAAGTATGCATCGCTTTCGAGTGTGTTGCTCAACTGATTTTCGACATCGACCAGAGGCAAAAAAAATTTTGTCCTTTTTTTCCTCAAAAATGTCAGAGCCTCGTTGGTGGCAATACGATATAACCACGTAAATAATTGTGACTCTTCTCTGAACGAATCGAGACCTTCCCATGCTTTCAAAAAAGTATTCTGCACCAAATCGTCGGTATCGTCATGCGAAATTACTATCTTTCGTATATGCCAATAAACCCGTTCCTGATATTTTCGCGTTATCAGGTTGAACGCATAACTTTTCTGTGCCGGATTACGGAACATTGCTATCAACTCCTTGTCGGTATAACTGTTATCTTTAACCATTTAACATCCGGCACAAATTATTATTATTATTCGTGTGCAAAAGTATTATAAAATCCTGAATACAACAAATATTTCACGAAAATATTTTTTATTTTCGTGAATTTTAAGCGTTTACAATTTTCTCCAAGTCATCGAATAAGCACGTTTCGGGAATACAAAATTGGGAATAGCGGCAATATAACACTTAGAGATGGGCAATAAATAAACTATCATCCGTCATTGCGAACGAATGTAAGCGACCGACATCTTCTGGAATACGACGTTGCCAACGAATCGTCGTTCAGGTACATGTGCCTCTATACGTTATAGTTTGGTTGAAACACTGCATTATAAACCCCAAACTCTGAGCAAGGGGTGCATTCCAAAATATCGTATTGTCTGTTAATCGTTAAACAAAGTTCAAAGGCTCAAGTCTTTGAATTTTTAAGGGTTTTGTTGAATACAAAAAAGTTGTCCCGAATAGAGACAACTTTTTCTTCTCATTTAAAATATTTAAAATTATTATTATGCTGCGTTATTTTTTAGTTTTGCTTTTTTTGTTTCCTACTATTTTGTTTTCGCCGCCAAGACTGCTCATTGCACACCGGAAACCTATATCCCATTGTGCTTTATCCTGATCGAGGAATCTTCTTGTGGCAGGACGTAACCAATATGGACGGTCTAAGAATCCTCCACCTTTGTATACCCTCGATTTGTCATTTATCAATGTTGTCATGGATTTCTGATCTTCGCCAATTCCCTGAAAATACATTCTGTTCGAATTGGAAACGGTATCAGGTTTTTCGCCGGCTTCACCGAAAAATATGGAAGAACTGATATCGCCATCTTGATAATTTCTGTTATCTCCGACACGATAATTGTATCTATCGACAAACCTGACAGTATCGTATCTCATTCTGCCCAAAGAATCTTTCGGCAATATTTTTCCTTCGGCGTCTCTTGCCAAGTCCATGAAGACATTACCTCTGAAAGGATTAAACTCTTCGACGTCGTTAAACGACATCGGACGATATACATCGGCAACCCATTCGTTAACATTTCCGATCATGTCGTACAAACCGAAATCATTGGGCGGATATGATCGAATCACATCGGGTATGGCAGCTCCATCGTTCTGACGTCCGCCTGCAACACCTGCAAGGTCGCCACGTCCTCTCTGGAAATTAGCCATCATTTGACCTCTTCTTTTCTTGCTTGGATCTCTTACATTCGAACCGCTCCAGCCATATACACGTCTTTCGATTGTTCGCTCGTCGAATGTTACGCCGATTTCGGCTCTTGCAGCATATTCGAACTCTGCTTCGGTCGGTAGCCGGTATTTTGGATACAAAATGCCATCTTCGAACTTAACCGGACGGTACTCGTCGGTAGCGATATTTTTCGGTTGCCGTTTCTCGTTCACATCACCTGTGTACTGACCGGCAAGAAATGCGTCGCTGTTAAAGTTGTCGGCATCGCGCTGGTCGACAATATTCGAGATCAATATTCCGCGCTTAATAAGTTCGGCTTCATTAACCCTGTCGGTACGCCAGAGACAATAATCGTTTGCTTGCAACCATGTTACGCCGACAACAGGATAATCATTATACGCCGGATGGCGGAAATATATCTGCACATACGGCTCATTATAAGCCAAAGGTCTGCGCCACACCAAAGTATCGGGCAGTGCGCTTTTCACTCTGTTCGGGAAATTTACATAAACGGCTTGCAACCAGAAGATATAATCTCTGTAATGCTGGTTTGTAACTTCTGTTTCATCTATATAGTATGAATCCACAGTTACCCTTCTTGCACGATTATCCCACTCGAAACCGATATCATCTGCAACTTGTCCCATGATAAAGGCGCCTCCATCAATATACACTAAACCCGGAGGGATTCTCTCCTTGTTGGGTTTTACACGTTCGACGCCTCCATATTTGGCGTCATTATACTTCCATCCGGTCTTTTCCGACGTTTCCTTTTTCCAGAAACACCCGGAAAAAATAACGGATAAACAAAAACATACCACGAATTTAGACTTCATACCTATCTACGTTTATTATATCAATTACGGCACAAAAGTAGTAATAATATTTGATTCGCATATTTTTTTCAATTAATTTTATCAAAAAATACCCGAATTTAACATTTTTTAACTGTTTTTTGGCAAAATACTCTAAAAAAACCATTTTTTTTTAGTCTCCCGGGAACCGGAAAACCGGATAACAAAAATGAAAAAACATCAATTTGGGCTTCTTTTTTGTTATAACTTTGCAACCGGTATTAACATTATATTGTATCTACCGATAGAAAAAGAACAGATCGCTTTTTTCGGAAGATAAAATCAGTCAGCAGTTTCGTTTGGAGAGCTTTTTCTTCGACCGAGCAAAGTCAAAATGTACTGCAATTACTCCAAATTACGAATTTCATTCATGTAAATGGCAAAAAAAACAGGTAAAACAATAAATTTTGAATAAATTAAAATTCTTGTTTCACAACACTTTAAAGATATATTTGCAATATAATTAATAAATTATTTGTACGGGTATTAATTTTTTCATACCTTTGCGCCCGATTTTGGAATATGAATTAAGATAAATTAAAGAGCAATGAAAAGGACATATCAACCGTCGAACAGAAAAAGAATAAACAAACACGGTTTTCGTGAAAGGATGTCAACTCCCAATGGCAGACGAGTTTTGGCTGCCCGCAGAGCAAGAGGACGCAAAAAATTAACTGTGTCCGATGAGGTACACTATTAATTTTAGTTGTTAGAACATGATATTTTGATTATTAGATGAGGGGTTACTTTTAAACAGTAACCCTTTGTCGTTGTAATGTGACGAAAATGAAAGGAATTGTACTAAGTGGAATAAAATATACGGATAATCAGGACATTGTGTATCTGTACACCGAAACGAAAGGCAGAAAAACTTACATCCTGAATCGTAAGAAAAAAAATAACCGCCTGTTTCCGCTGTCATTAATCGATTTCGAAAGTTCGGGCCGTCAAGACGCCGAGATACAGTATCTTAAAGAATATGTTTTCTCCCCGCTTCTTCCCGAAATTTTATCCGACGTACGGAAAAGTTCGATTGCTATGTTCATTGGCGAATTTTTGTACAAAGTACTGAAGGAGGAAGATTCGTCATCCCCGCTATTTGAATATATCAGTAAATCAATTTGTTTACTCGACATACTTCGCGATGGCGTCCCGAATTTCCACCTGTACTTCATGGTACAACTGTCGAAATATATGGGATTTTCGATTCCGGCAAACAAAAACGACTACGATTATTTCGATATCAAATACTGTAAATTCGTTTTTACACAACCGCTTCATCATCAATATTTCGACAAAGACAATACCAAAATACTCTCCCGTTTGCTAAATCTCTCATCCAATGAATTGAACGCACTGAAACTCAGCGGCGAACAACGAATTAATTTTGCAAACCAAATGCTCAATTTTTATTCATCGCGATTCGACCATCTTTTGATTATCAAATCATTGAATGTGTTGCACGAGATATTCAGCTAAATTTACACGTCATTTCAACTTTCCTTCGTGAGCATCCTGAATCATCTGAGCGCTTGCAAGTATGTATATTTCAACCCTGCGATTTTGCGTACGTCCTGCCGCAGTATCATTCGACGCAACCGGTTCGGACGAACCTTTTCCATACGAAATCAATCTGTTGGAAGCAACCCCCTGCGAGATGAGATACGATTGTACCGATGCCGCCCGTTGTTGTGATAACGGAATATTGACGGCATCGCTGCCGGTGATATCCGTGTGACCGAAAATCTCAACATTGGTATCGGTGTGAGTCTTCAGGCTTTCGGCAAATTTCGACAGCGATACTTTCGATGCGCTGCTCAATGTGCTGGAATTTGTTGCAAAAAGAATACCCGATTCGAATGTCACTTTGATTGCTTCGCCATCGTTGGCTGCTTCGACTTTTGCGCCTTCGATTTTCTCTAATTCCTTGCGCTGCTTGTCCATCTTGTTGCCGATAAGAGCGCCTGTCGCTCCTCCAACAACCGCGCCGATTATAGCGCCTAAACCGGTGTTTCCGGCTAATTTACCTACGCCGGCGCCAACTGCTGCACCCGCTCCTGTTCCGATCGCACCACCTTTCACTGTGCTACTGGTGTTTTTAATCGTTTCGCAACCGGAAAAAACCAGACATATACTTAATATGCCTGCTGTCATAAAATTTACAATTTTCATTTCCTGTACCTTTTTTTATAAATAAATAATCATTTTAATTTCACTTTAAAGATTTGTTCTGTTCAATTGCATTGTGCAGACTGTCCATTGCCTTTACCAGTATTGCACGTTGTGTTGCAACATTCAATCGTACAAACAAGTCGCCTTCGTCACCGAAAATATGTCCGGAATTCAATGCCAAACCCGCCTTCGATACCAGAAATTCGTGTATCTGCGACGAAGTCATGTTCAATTCGCTGCAATCGAGCCACATAAGATATGTCCCTTCAGGTTTTCGCGTCTTGATGCAGGGAATATATTTTTTTAGATAATCAACAACATATTCGAAGTTACCATCGAGATATTTCAACAACTGGCTTAACCATTCGTAGCCATGAGTGTATGCGGTTTCTAAAGCAATGTCTCCGAATATTGTTCCCGCCGAAACGCCAAGCCGGCTGACATATTTGCTGATTTTTTCGTGTAAAGCCTGATTGCCGGAATATATTATGGATGAAGATAATCCCGCTACATTGAACGTCTTGCTCGGAGCAATGAAAGTAATTGTTTGATCAGCAATTTCCTTGGAAATCGAGGCAAAATAGATATGCTTGTGTGGAGCGAAAACCAAATCGGAATGTATCTCGTCCGATATAACCAGCACGTTGTATTTCAGACATAATTCCCCGATTTTGTTCAGTTCGTCCAAAGTCCAGACTCTGCCAACAGGATTATGAGGACTGCACAAAATAAACATTTTTACGCCATCTGCCAACTTATTCTCAAAATCATCAAAATCAACGGTATAATAACCATTGCCAGAATTGACCAACGAACTTTTCACAAGTGTACGTCCATGATTATTAACCGCATATATGAAAGGATGATACACGGGAGTGTTTATCAAAATCTTGTCTCCGGGATTTGTAAACGCATTGACCGCAAAATTTATAGCCGGAACAACTCCAGGACTGAAACTGATTTTCTGCGTATCAATTTGCCATCCTCTTTGCTGTAACCAGTTTTTCACTGCATTATAAAACGACGCAGGACGAATCTGATACCCTAAAATCTCATGCTCCAACCGCTGTCTTAACGCATTAATTATAAAATCAGGCGTTTTGAAGTCCATATCGGCAACCCATAACGGCAACAAATCTTCTTTGCCGAAACGCTCCGTGCAATTATCCCATTTTTCGCAATTTGTGTTTCTACGACAAACTGCTTCATCAAAATTATATACCATCTAACAATAATTTACCGCCGCAAAGGTAATGCTTAATATGCAAATATGCAAATAAAAAAAATAAAATCTTTTTTTGAGGCGCGAAGATATTGCATGCAACGTCTATAGAATAGTAAATTAATTCAATCTCTAAAAAAAAAAATATCAAACAGGCTCGTGTGACCTGCGGAACTCCGACTAAAATCTTTGCTTAGAATAAATACTAAAGCAATAATTATCATCACAAAAAGACTTATTAATATGTCTGCTATTTCCTTGCGGACACGTTCGATTTTTGTATCCAACTGAAGGACTTCCGTTTTCAATTCCGTACGAATACGTTCGTTATCTGCTTTCAATTCCATACGAAGATGTTCATTGTATTCTTTCAATTCCATGCGAACGCTTTCGAATTTTGCATCCAACTTGTCGAATTTTGCATCAATCTTATTGAATGATTCTAATAAATCATTTATTTTTTTGGTAAGTGATACTAACCACCATATACCTCTCTAATAACACTCCGGCAAATGTTACGTCCACACTTATATATTCAAGTACATTCATAACACTTAATTTTGGGTGCAAAGATAAATCGTTTTTTCAATTAATTAAATAAAAACATTTTCCGAGTTGTGTGCAAATTGTGTGTACACGAAATAAAAATGCTATTACAATTTTCTTTGTAATCGCTTGATTTTTATTGCTCCCCAGCAAGGACTTGAACCTTGGACCCCATGATTAACAGTCATGTGCTCTAACCAACTGAGCTACTGAGGAGTTTTATCTAAACAATCTTTTTATTGTTTGCGGGTGCAAAGATAGATGTTTTTTTTTAATTAAAACAAATTTTTTGAAAATTATTTTGCATTTTTTTCTTTAAGATTGCCTATATTTCTGTTATTTTGATATTTACATCACAAAAAAAAATTAGCGATGTATGATATTTTTTCCAAAAATTTCACATTATCGTCGGTTAAAAATCAATTTTGGGGATTATATCTTTATTTTCGACAATATTTGTACTGCATTTTTATGTGATTTTATATCCCTGACGAGTAGCGAGAGTTTGAGGTTATTCTCTTTGAACTTGAATTTTGTGGAGTCGGTCTGTATATATTTCAATATTGCGAAATAAACGGGCGACGAATAATACGGCGACTGTTGATTTGAAGGGAAATACAAAATCATAAGTTTGTTTTTGAGTAATACACGTTCGAAGCCGAGTTTTATCGCGCGTTTACGCAGAATCACGCCTTGTAACAATTCTTCGGCTTCCTGCGGCAAAGTTCCGAAACGGTCGATGAGCATGTTACGGAAAGTCATTACCTGCCGGTCGTCTTCGAGACTGTCGATTTCTCTGTAAAGACGCAGTTTTTCAGCCTTGTTCGACACATATTCGTCGGGTAGATGAGCATCAATATCGCTGTCAATATTACAGTCGGTAACGAACGCCGTTTCTTCTGTAGCGACGGTTTTATCGGGGTGTTCCTCACGCAGTTCCATTATAGCCTCGTTCAGTATTCTCTGATATGTTTCGAAACCTATTTCCGTAATGAAACCGCTTTGTTCTCCGCCGAGGAGATTACCTGCTCCACGTATGTCCAAGTCCTGCATTGCGATGTTGAATCCGCTACCGAGGTCCGAAAATTCTTCTATTGCGTTCAATCTTCGGCGTGCGCTTGGTGTCCGGATAACTTCTGGAGGCGCCACTAAATAGCAATATGCCTTTCTGTTACTTCGTCCGACGCGTCCCCGCAACTGGTGGAGTTCGCTCAACCCGAAAGTCTGCGCCTGATTGATTATTATCGTGTTAGCATTTGGAATATCAAGTCCCGATTCGATTATCGTTGTTGCGATTAGAACATCATATTGTCCGTCCACAAAATCGGTCATAATATCCTCTAATTTAGAGCCGTCCATCTTTCCATGTGCGACCACCGTCCTCACCATCGGCGATAGCCGTTTGATGATATTTTCTATTTCCAGAATATCTTTAATTTTGTTGTGGATAAAAAACACCTGTCCACCGCGTTGCACCTCATAATCGATTGCTTTTTTAATGACTATTTCCGAAAATGTGTGTACTTCGGTTGTAATTGGAATTCTGTTTGGTGGTGGCGTGTTTATCGTTGAAAGGTCTCTTGCTCCGAGCAGCGAAAATTGCAGAGTTCTCGGAATAGGTGTAGCGGTTAAAGTCAGTGTATCGACATTTATTTTTTTCTTGCGTATTTTTTCTTTCGACGCAACTCCAAACCGCTGTTCTTCATCGACAATCAGCAGTCCCAGATCCTTAAACACTACGTCCTGACTTAGCAGACGATGTGTACCGATTATAATATCCGTTTGTCCCTTTTTCAGTTTTTGCAATGCCTCCTTTATGCCTTTTGATGATTTCATTCTACTGATAAAATCAACATCAACAGGAAATTCCGCCAAACGAGCCTTAAACGACTTGTAATGTTGAAGAGCAAGAATAGTTGTCGGCACCAGCACGGCAACCTGTTTACCGTCGACAATAGCCTTAAACGCCGCACGTATAGCGACTTCTGTTTTTCCGAAACCCACGTCGCCGCACACTAACCTGTCCATTGGATACGGCTGTTCCATGTCTTCCTTCACTGCTTTGGTGGCTTTATACTGGTCGGGCGTATCTTCGTATATAAATGAGGCTTCGAGTTCGTTTTGAATGTACGAATCCGCCGAATAGGCAAATCCTTGTGTGGCTTTACGTTTGGCATACAGGATAATAAGGTCGGCGGCGATATCTTTGATTTTCTTTTTTGCCGACTGTTTTTGCCTGTTCCATGTGCCCGAACCCAGTTTGTGGATAGCCGGTTGAACACCTTCGCTTCCCCTGTATTTCGACACCCGATGCAGACCTTGCAAACATACAAAAATCGTATCTCCGTCCTTGTATGTCAGCCTCACGACTTCCTGAACTTTACCGTTCATTTCCGCTTTGACCAATCCTCCGAAAATGCCGATTCCATGATCGATATGCACAACATAATCGCCTACGTTAAGGCCTGTAAGTTCTTGAATCGTAAGAGCGTTACTTTTGACAATCTCGCCGCGTATCCGGTAACGGTGATATCGTTGAAAAATCTGATGGTCGGTGTAACAGCAGATTTTCGTTTTTTTATCTATAAATCCCTCATGTATCGAAATATTGACGGGCGAAAACCGTACGCTGTTTTTTGACGCCGAACTGAAAATATTGCGCAGCCGCTCTGTCTGATTGGTATTTCCGGTGGTTATCAGAACGGTGTAACCTTCTTTTGTTTTGCTGGTTATATCGTTGGCAAGCATGTCGAATTTCTTGTTGAACACCGGTTGGGGCGCCGAATTAAAATGGATGTTGTTTGCCGATGCCGGAGAATTGAACTGTATGGATATCAAACTTTTTAAAGACAGTTTGAATGTTGTTCCCGTAATAACTTCCAGAGAATTGGGTGTCGGAAGTTGAAAATTGCCGGACATACTGTCGTTTAACAGAGAATCATAGAGACTGTCTAACATATCGGCGATTGTATCACGATTTTCTGCCCACACGATTGTCGTTTCGGGTATAAAATCCGTGAACGGGATGCTGTTTTTCGATATATTCCTGATATTTGATGTGATAGACGCCGATTCCAATTTATTGTCCGACATCTGTGTATTGAGGTCGAAACTCCGGATACTTTCGATTTCGTCGCCAAAAAACTCTATACGGTACGGTTTGTTCGACGAAAACGAAAAGATATCGACAATACCGCCTCTTACGGCATATTGTCCGGGTTCGTACACGAAATCAATACGTTCGAAACCATATTCTTCAAATATTTCTACCAATAAATTGATTCCAGGTTCTTCGCCGACGGTCAGTTTCATCGTATTTTTTGCCATTACGCTTTTTGGTGGAACCATTTCGGCGATGGCTTCGGGATAGGTTACTATGGCAAGCTGTCCGGGATCAGGTTTGATGCGCTCTATGACCTGAGTACGCTGGACAATCTTCGAAAAATCTTCCCTGCCATAGTAGCTGCTCCGCTTGAACGACGATGGAAAAAACAACACATCATCAGCTGAAATATTACTGATGTCGTCGTCGTCGTTCGACGTCGGATGAAGCAGTTTGTAGAGGTCGCTGTAGAAATACGCCGCTTTGTCGCTATCGTTAAAGATAAACAGGTGAACGCCTTTTTTCCGTTTAATGACGCCGGCAGACAAAAATGCCGACATCGAGCCGACGATATTTTTCAGGTTTATTTCCTTCTCTTTGGCGTCGATTTTCGACAGAACTTGGTTGAAACTGTCCTGATAGCAAATGTGTTCTATTAATTTCTGTACATCCAATTATTATCAATTATTTTTGAAACACTCTCACATAATCTATTTCGTATGTAGCGGGGAGTTTGGTTTCGTCAACTCCTTGCATTCCACCCCAGTTGCCGCCCCATGCCAGATTCAATTTCAGATAAAAAGGAATATTAAATGGCCACGAATCTTTATTTCCTGTCTTATCGTTCAGAAATTCAAAATACTGTTCGTTATCCACATATCCGCGAATGTAATCGGGCGTCCATTCGACGGCGTAAACATGAAACTCCGATTCGGCGCTCTGAATAAATTTTTCGGCAGTTTTTTGGGTATTAATCCGATGATTGTATGCTTTGCAATGAATTGACGCAGAGATCCAGTCCGGTCGAACCCCAACTTCTTCCATAATATCTATTTCTCCGTCGTCGGGCCATTTTGTGAAATTTGCAGGCAACATCCAGAACGCAGGCCACGTGCCTTTTCCCTGAGAAAGTTTCAGGCGGGCTTCGAAATATCCGTACAGCCAACTTTCATTGGTGTTGATTCTTGCGGAAATAACCTCATCGTTATGTTTTTGGGCGACGATTTTCAATGTTCCGTTCGAGATAAAAGCGCTGGTATCAGCGCCGACAAATCCTGCGACATAATTTTGCAATTCATTGTTTCCCCAGCCATGTTTACCTGTTTCGTAGCGCCATTTGCTTTGATCCGGCAAAACTTTCTGTCCGTTCGGGCTGTAATCAAATTCGTCGTTCCACACAAGAGAATAATCCGGAAGAGGTGATTCAATTTTCTGTTTTCCATGACAGTTATCCGTAACAAGAAAACCCAAAACAATAAAAACGTTACACAATATTTTCATACTTTTAATCTGTAAACATGATGAGTTTGTAAAAATATACGAAAAGTAGCCATGCTACTGTCAGGAAACCGCCGAGAAAACCGCCGAGTATAATACCTTTTATTTTTCCGAGACGTTGTTTTTCCAGGGGCATTATTGGGGTGTCTATCACCTGTACCAAAGGTGTTTGCTGTGCCAGATCCAATTTCAGGATTTCGATATTTTTCGTCAATTCGGCGTAAGTCGATCCTGTAAGTTGTATTGTTGTCTGGATTTTTTGCTGTTCGACTCTGACAATCTGTCGTGAAGGACTCATATTTTCGTCGGAATATTTTGCCTGATCAATCAATGCTTTTTCATACTCCCGTCTGACAGTATCAGCCCGCGCCTCCATCATTGACAGATTAATTTTAGTGTTTTTTGTTTTAGTCTGTATATAAAACTCGCTTACAATGCCGATTAACATTTCTGTGAACAGTTTGGCAAACAACTCGTCCTTATTGAGAAAAGTGATATTAATGATATCGACATCTTTTTTCCGCTTGTCGATAGACAGTTTATCGACAGTGATTTCCTGTTCTAAAACATAAAGCAAACTGTCTTGTTTTCTGCTGAAATTTGTACGGTCCAAACCCAGAGGAAAAGATATTGTCCCGCTGATTTCGTCATCTTTGTCCGGAGGGTTCAGTTCTCTGTAATAATCTATTAAGCGACAGCGTTTTTTATTGACATCGACTTCGCTCAGCAGTGTTCGTTCGATAAGATTTCGCGACCGTAACAGTTCGATCATATTATTTCCCGAAAATACTCCTTCGCTCGAATTGCCGACATTGAATCCGAATTGTCCCGCCAAAGCCGACAATCCGCTGCCGGACGAGCCTTTTTCGATAACCGAAAACGACAGTTTCGCCTCATATTCCGGCGTTTTGAAAATAGAATACACAAGCCCCAACGATGCGCTCAACAGTCCGACGATTACAATAACCACCCATTTTGACAGAAGATATTTCCATATCTCGATTATTTTCAAAATCAAATCTTTCAATGATATTTCATCATCGTTGGTTTGCATTTGACGATTTTCACTTTTTTTAGTTGTCATATCAATTATTATTTAAATAAACTTATTATCAGTGCTGTTACGGTCACCAAAGAAGAAGTGAGGGCGACAGTTTCGCCTATCGTCATACGTCGAACTTCCCGTTTTGGTTTTTGGGGAACGTAAATCTTTGCTCCCGGCTTAATCTCCGGATAATCACGGAAGAACAATATTTGTTTTGTTGCCTGCGTCTCTCCGTTGGCATACATAACGTATGATTTCCGTTTTAATGCGTCCGGTGCGAAACCGCCCGAATGATCGATATAATATTTAAATGAACGATATTTGTCATACCTTACAAGAGAAGGCAACAAGACTTGTCCCATCACTTGGACAGTCTGTAACTCTTTGGGAATGCTGATAATATCTCCGTCTTCGAGAAACAGATCCCATTTGGAGCCCGGCTGTTTCAGAATCTCTTCCAGTTTTATACCGACAATAGCATCTTTTTTTGTCAATTGAGTCGAATCTTTGTATTCGTCCAAAATATTTTCAGTTACAGCCTCTTCGATTTTTTCTTTAGCAATAGAAATCATTGTTTTCCGTATCATGAACGCTCCTTCGGGATAAGCGTACATATTCAATCCTCCGGCTTTTTTTATCACATCCGATATTCTTTCTTTGTTTGAAGTAAGTATGTAATTTCCAGGAAACAGCACTTCACCTTCGAGCATAATTTTTTTAATCTTGGTATATCCCGAAATAGGCCTGACAATAACATGATCGTGAGGCGCTAAACTGAAGTCCAGCCCGTCGAGGTTTTTATTGATGGTAAAAGTATGCCGTTCTGCTATCTGTTTGCCCATTTTCAAAACCTCCGGATCTTTTTCGAGCCTGTATATTTCGATATTTCTCAATTCGGCGTCGTCTTTAACGCCTCCGGCAGCAAAAATGAGATCTTGCAAAGTCATATTTTCGTGATATAAAAATTCGCCGGAAGTTTTGATTTCTCCGTAAATGGCGACTTTCCGCACTTCCTGCATTTCGATTGCCGACGCAATCGTCACTATATCTTCCTTTTTCAGTATAATATCCGTTTCGCCCGAAAGCACAGCATTTACATTAAACGACAGTATTTCCGTTTCGCGGTTATCTTTTTCACGAACGATAATTCCTCTGTGAAGGAATGCATCTTCCCGCAGTCCGTCTGCTTTTGTTATAAGTTGCTTCAAAGTGAGACTGTCAGACAGGGCGTATGTTCCCGGACGGAAAATCGCTCCATTTATTTGCACACGGTTTTCGAAACGGTCGAGCAAAGAGCCTGTTTCAAAAATATCGCCGTCTTCGACCACAAAAGAATCGAAACTGTCGAAAGCAACATCATCGACTTTTTTCTCCTTTTCCGTATTCCGGAATACAACTACTCTGTCTTTGTATGCGTTAGTAGTAAATCCTCCGGCATAAGTCATCATATTTTGTAATGTCTCTCCATCTTTTGCTTCAAAATATCCGGTATTCTTAAATTCGCCTTTCAATTCGATTCTTTTCTTGTACGTTTCGATTCTAATTATGTCGTAATCCTGAAGTTGGATATTATTTTTCATTTCTCCCGTCAAAAGAAAATCATAAATATCGACAACCGCTACAATCTTATCGTTTCGTATAACTTTAACTTCTCTAAATGAGCCGTTTCTGTTTGGACCTCCGCATGCGTTCAAAGCATTGTAAACCGAAGCGACCGAAGACAAAGTGTAAGTTCCGGGTTGATAAGCCTCGCCGACAATCAGAACATTTATACTGCGGATATTTCCCAAAGTAACGGTGACAAAAGTTTTGCCGTGGTTAATGCCGTTGAAAACCAAAGATAATTTGTTTGTAATCAACTTTTTTGCATGCTCTATTGTCAATCCGTTGACGTGAATCTGTCCGACTCTGGGCAAATGTATCATTCCTTCGGGCGAAACAGTCAAACGGTAATTAGCCTCCGAAAATCCGTATACATCTATTATCAGTTCGTCGTCGGGACCAAGCCTGTAATTTTCAGGAGTAGGAAGCCTGAGATTGGGTACAAATGTCGCTTTCGAAGTATTAAATAGCGAAGAGCCGTATATTTTTGTACCGTCACTGGTTACGATGCTGTATGTTTCTGCCTGCTGTTTAGCGTTTCGCGACAAAGATTCCGACGAAGTATAATCTCCTTTTTTTTCCGAAACGGACAGTTTCTGAATCCGTGTTCTTAATTTCTGCCATTCCGAAGAGGAAACGCCATTTTGAAGCGCCTGCTCTTCTAATTGTTCTAATGTATATCCTGATTTTGTACTTTTTTCTATAAAAACTTCGATCTGTGTATCTGACAGATTATCGACACCGATGTCTTTAATATCCTTAAATGCAATGTCCTGACAATACAGACCGAAACTTATCAAAGAATAAAAGAGTATAACTGAAATTTTTTTCATCCTGTCTAAATTATATAATTATATATCGGTTACTGTTATATTTCTGAATTGAATATCTTTGCCTTCGCTCTGCAATCCGATGTGCCCGGATTTTACTTTATTTGTACCTGTATTCTGATGTACTCCATTGATAAACACATTGATCACACCGTCCTGAATAAATATGTTTGCATGATTCCATTTACCCACAGATTTTTCGCTCGAAGAATTAGTTTTTTTCAGTACAGGAAAGGCAGGGCGTCCTTCCGGAGGCGCTTTGTATTCGTTAAGATTCGAACCTCCCAAAAGTACAAGATCGCCGGCATTGCCAGCGCTCAATTGACATTCAATACCGTTCGGAAACGGGTTTTCCGGCTTTTCGATCAGCACAAATATGCCGCTGTTCGTCGCTTCGAGAGGCCAACGCCACTCAACGTGTAAAACACAGTTGCTGTACTTTTTTTTTGTGTACATATACCCAAGCGTCCCTTTGATATGGATAACGCTGTCATGCACAGTAAATATTTTATCGGCAGGTACGGAATTTTTATCAACCGCAAAATTCCATTCCGACAAATCTTTTCCATTAAATAATTTCTCGACTTTCTGCGCTTTCACTCCAACAGCAAAACACATAAAAGATACAATCGACAGTAAAAATGTTATTTTATTCATGACTATAATTTTTTTAATCAATACTTGATACTTAATGAGTTTTATAAAAACTCTACTTATGTTAATTTCGCAAAATTAAATGTTTTTTCCGATATCACAAATTTCCGAACCCTTTCTGTTTTTCTTTTTTGTCAATTACATGGCGTGAAGCCAGTTCGTTGACGATATCCTTAATTTCGATGCCTCGATTAACCATAAGAACCATAAGATGATATATCAAATCCGAGATTTCATATACCAGTTCGTCTCTGGAGTTTTTTGCGCCAATAATGACTTCCGTGCTTTCTTCGCCTATCTTTTTCAGTATTTTATCCAATCCTTTTTCGAACAGATAGGTTGTGTACGAGCCTTCTGGACGGGTTGCGTTACGGTCGAGCAGCAGCTCGAACAGCGAATTGAACGAAAACCTGCGGACGGAATCGGAAACAAAAACCGGCGTCCCGAAACAGGTTTCTGCGCCTGTGTGGCAAGCCGGACCATCTTTAATCACTTCTACGACCAAAGCGTCGTTGTCGCAATCGGCGTAAATGCTGACGATATGCTGGTAATTTCCTGATATTTCGCCTTTTCGCCATAATTCTTTGCGACTCCGGCTGTAGAAACATGTTTTTCGCTCTGCAATGCTGACAGCCAGACTTTCGGCGTTCATATACGCCAACGTCAACACGGCTTTACTGTAATAATCCTGCACAATGGCGGGAATCAAACCGTTTTTGTCGAATTTTAATTCTGTCATTCTTTTAAATATCTTATTATTAAAGCAATTTTTTCCGTTTAAAAATATACAACGTGATGCCTGCCGAAAGAATCATCAACACGACGCTGAACAGATAACCGAATTTCCATTGTGTTTCAGGCATAATTTCGAAATTCATTCCGTATATCGATGCAATCAGCGTTGGCGGCATGAACACTACTGATGTGATAGTGAATATTTTGATGATCTTATTTTGTTCCACGTTGATAAGACCCAATACCGTGTTTTGGAGATATTCGAGCCTTTCGAAACCGAAATCGGCGTGGTTCAACAGGGAATTGACGTCATTGATCATGACCGTGACCTTCGCCTGTATGTCCGAAGGAAACAGGTTGCTCTTGAGTATCGACGACAAAGTACGCTGTTTATCGATGATATTCTCACGGATTATCATTATATTTTCCTGCAACTGGCTTAGGTAAACCAAAGTTTCCTTTTCGACTTGATTGATTACGATTTTCCGTGTCAATTGCGTGATTTCTTTGGCTATACCTTCGATCATATCGGCGTCGAGGTCGATTCTGTTTTCGAGAATCGAGATCAGCAGATGATAGCCGGTGATATATAAACTGTGGCTACTCATGATTTTACGACCGACTTCGGTGAGTGTGCGCAAATCAGTGTTACGCGAGATAATCAAAATCCCGCCGCATATCGTAAACGACACAGGTTCTTCGACATATCCGTCGCCCTGCGACAGAAGGAAGTTTGTGTTTCCATAAACAATGTCATCATTTTCGGAATATCGCGAACTGCTTTCGATTTCTTCCGCCTGCGCTCTTGTTTGCAATTCGGTGTTCAGAAACGCCTCGATTGCACGCTTTTCCTTTCCGAGTGGATCGTTTAAGTCAATCCACACAATATCTTCGTATCCCAAATTGTTCAAAACCTTAAGGTCAGAACTTTGTAAAATTTTATTTCCAGACTTATAATAGAACAGAACCATAATTTTAATTTTTACTGAATTAATTAATATCGTATAATTGTTATTTTTTATTTGCCATAAATGCCCTTTAATCGAATAAAAGGGCTAACAACTTCGATATTTGGATTTTAGTCTCAAAACCATATTCCAAAACTCGGTAAGAGCTTTGTGTTTCGCGAAATCAAAGTTATAGTCGATGTTTTCGGTGAGATATTTTATTGCATCCTGATAATCAAGTGTGTGTTTATGTTCGTTCACTGCGGCGGGAATATTTGTCAATCCTGTCGATAATGCGTTATTGAACAGCGCAATGAAATCGTTCGACAATGGCGTTACGGCCGTCCATGCGGCAAAAACAAATGGCAATCCGGTGAAATCTTTCCACGCTTGTGCTAAATCGTATTTGTTTTCATACTTGTTTTCGTAATCGAACACTTTGTCGCCGATAAGTACGTATGCCGAATTTTTACGGTGTATATCAATGTCGTCCAAAGATTTTAAATGGACAGGAGTTACCTCGATTTTCCAATAATCGTTCAGCAACAGTTGTGCCAAAAGAACAGACGTACGGGATTCAAAATCAAGATATAGCGTCGTTATTTCGGAAACCGGCTGATTAGAACATATTACAACCGAACGGACAGTTCCCGACGCTCCTATGCAATAATCCGAAATGATTCTTTTATCTGGAATCGAAGGTATTACGGCAGATGGAACGATGCCTATATCAGCATCTTTGTTGAGCAAACGGACAGCACATTCGGCAGGTGTATTATACTGAAGATCGATATAATCAATTACTGCAGAATGCTTCAACCCATATACAAACGGTGAAGTATTGAGATATGATATTATTGACACTTTTACCTTCTTCATAATACAAAAATATTCAATTTTTAACGCCGCAAAGGTAATACTAATATCGCAGTTGTGCAAACAAAGTGTATTTTTTCCACAAATTATTATGATTTT
>JAITKY010000140.1 GCA_031278135.1 Prevotellaceae bacterium
GGTGCAAACTGCAATCCTCCGACGGTCATTTCGTCGCTTTCATGGAATTTAAGACAAACTACCTTCCGCCTTCTGTACAGTATTGGCCTTCGGAAGATGAAAACAACAGGGCGCACATCGACTTTATAAAAAAAGACATAATCGCCTCTCTGGGAGAAAAAAATCGGAACAGTGGAAAAAACATATCGAATACTATCCTGCAGAAGAAGCAAAAAACAGATTCAACGCCGACACTGCCATTCTGTATTCAATAAAATTAAGTCGCCCACACAAGATATACGACCATTGCAAAACACTTTTAATCCAGAAACGAAACAGAGGATATATAGCCATACTTTGTTTCTATGATAACACGGCAGCAAAAAAACTTTCGGAATACATGAGCGCGATGGAGGGCATCTTCAAATATGGTGAGAAGCAGCCGGATTTCGGCGTAAAATACGGTATCGGAAGAATCGGTCCCAACGACACACTCCCCTTATGCCTCAACGTGTCTTTTGTCGAAGACGGGAGAAAAAATTTATCGTTCGAACGATGTATAGACCTTCATGAAGATGGGAAGGCCGAACGCATCAATATTGATAATGTAGTATTACTTTGCGATACAGCACGCGTTGATAGTACAAGTCTGACAGGCGCATGGATAACATGCGCACTCGTCCGCAACAGCGAAATATGGTTGTATCACGGCGATCTGAAAATCATCTGCGCAAATGGCGCCTTTTCGAATATCCGTACAAGAACAGGCAAAGAATGGGCAAACGGAACGATAGCAAATGTAACCTCCGATTCGTACGTCGAAAACGTCGTAGCGCAAACAAGTTCCATTTTTGCGGGAAAAAGCGTCAAAGTCAGATATACCCTTGAGAAAGTAAATTCCTATACCGTCCTCAAAATGCAATATCTATATGGAAAAGACACCGGCAACCAAAAAGAATGCTGGATTCCCGGAATACCCGAAATATACGTCAAAATTCCCGACTCGGAAGCGGAAAAAATAGTGAGTGAAAGCAAAATCGCGTATAAATTGTGAATGGCGTTTGTGTGCGATTCAGATCATTTTATATAAATTAAAATATAATTTCCTTCTGAAGAAGGGGCATAAAAGAAAAAAATAGAAAATGAGAAAAATAGAAAAATTTATGATTGCGGTGGTTGTGATAATATTGTTACAAGGATGTGAAACGCGCATGGGTTATTATTCTACGTTTGATGTTCGTTATAAAGATTATAGCAGCCATCGCAAAGAGATTGCTACTATAATTACTTATTGCGATGTGGAGCTGACAGGAATAAATACAAAAAGAAGAGCTGTTGACTTTTATAGAAAGGGATCGGTTGTTGATTTATTGCCTGGAAGATATTACGTGGTAATAAATAACAATGGCGTCAGGCAGACACTAACTGCAGATTTTCATCAGGAAACGATTTATGAAGTATACAAAAGATTTAATGGCGATGCGTGGGAGTTTGTGATAGAAAAGGCGGTCAATAAAGTAAGATTAGTTGAAAAGCTCAGATTTTTTTCTATTATTGCTTATTCGCAGGACAGCACGAGGATGAAATTACCGCAAAACATCTGAATCAATACCGGCGAGGGGGCTAATGCAATAACATTTAGGTCTTCGAACAATTAGTGTACGCGTAACACTTGGAGATATGCTCTCAATTGCCTGTTTTCCTTGTGTAATTCACTGGAAAAACAATCATTTTGTTGTTGTTTATAAAATTACAAAAAATAAATTATATGTCTCGGATCCGGCGAAAGGTCTTGTGTCGTATAATTACAAAGAGTTTATAAAAGGTTGGTATAAAACAAATGAAAATGATGCGGTGATTGACATTGGTATCTATACGCGCGATATTGCCTTTATTTACATGATGCTGACAGGGAATATCGTATTGCTTCTGAGCGTAACGCTGTCGAACGTACTGCGCGACTGGGTGTTGCTGCACGTTTCAACGCGCGTAAATATTTCGCTCATTTCCGATTATCTGATAAAATTGATGAAACTGCCGGTAACATTTTTTGAGAACAAACTGGTCGGCGACATTCTGCAACGGGCATACGATCACGAACGTATCCGCAGTTTTGTGATGAACAATTCTTTGGGTATGCTGTTTTCCATGATTACGTTTTTGGTTTTCAGCGTGATTCTTCTGGTTTACAATCCCGGTATTTTCTTTATTTTCATTGCAGGCAGTTTTCTGTACGTCGTTTGGATTCTTACATTTCTAAGCGTTCGCAAAAAACTGGACTGGGAGTATTTCGATTCTAAACGCCAAAAATCAAAGTTTTTGGGTAGAGACCATCGGTAATGTGCAACTGCATATCGCTTCCAAATTCAGGGAACAAAGCAGGATTGTGCGAGCGTTTTTTGAATAAACTGGGTTGCAGGAATGTAGAATATCATATTATGCACGGGCGTATTCCGAAACAAAACATGGTGTATTTTAAGGCCTCGTCAGATATACAGAAAATCATACGGGACTTCGGAAATCTTACAGGAAAAACATAAATATCCAGGCTATCAACCTTCAAAAATACACAGGCATAACTTTGCTGCATAAATTTAAATATTAATATCAATTAAATACGCTACAAATAACATTAATGCTTTCTTAAATTCAGGCGCAGGCCATCATCCGGCCA